>JAFGPV010000077.1 GCA_016936015.1 Pirellulales bacterium | reverse complement strand
TCGGCAATCTTTCTCTGGCACCCGGCCGCGTCGATCGTCACCGCCGCGCCGTCCAACTCAATCTACCTAAAGTATGCGATGGCCCTGCCCTCCTTGTACACCCGTGCGAAAGTCGTGTTGAAGAAATAGCCGGCATGGCTGTTGTTGGCCCAGACGCTGGCCACAACATTTCCGTAACGCAGCCGATGCACAGGTTTGTTATTTTCCGCCATAAAATCCTCCCACTAGGGGGGTTAAACCCGTGCAGGTTCAAGTCCTGTTTCCCGCACTCTTACGCAGCAAGGACTTACGTCAAACCGACGTGAGTCCTTTTTTTATGCCCCTGAGAACTTTTGGGGACATTTTGGGGACACGGTTGGGTTTACATTGGGGTTGTGTCGCTGGTTTTGGAACGGTCGGAACCGTTACCCAAAACCTCAGCTTCATTCGACCGTGGAGGTCCCCCAATGTTATCATCATTAGAACAGCGGGCACGGGACAGTATCACCTTGTCTTCCGGTTCTACCACATGAGCCCAAATTTCAGAAACGCAATACTACAAGCCGTAACCAACTGGTATTGTATGAATTATAACCGGACCGGAGTGGCAGAGAAAATCAATCGTTCCAGGGGATCATGCTCAACAATTCGCGAGGTGTCTCATAGAGGATCGCGCCGGCGATCGCCAAGGCGTCGTTGCGAGTGTAACGGCCTTGCCTGATGTACTCAGCCAGCACATTCGCCAATTGTTTTCGAATTAACAGGGCTTTTCCGTAAACCCATTCCAGGCAGTAGGCGTCGGAAAAGAATCCCACTTGCTTATTGACGGGGAGCATGTCGAGCCGCTCGACAAGGATTTGACGAATAGTGCCGGGGAAGAAATTATGCCACCAGCATCCTGCCAGACTGAGATTGGGCAATTCTCGGGCGAGTGTACAAAAAGCCTGATTTGCAGAACGCGTAGCAAGGAAGCATTGAAAGTGCAGTTCCGGGTGTCGAGCGATCATCTCGGCCAATTGTCCGATGGCCCGCTGCGAGAGGAGCGCGCCGGTTTCATAAGGCAGCGGTTCCGCCCCGATGCTGAATTGAAAAACGATGCCTCGGCCCGTTTTTTCCAATTCCGTCAGATAGGCTTCGTTGATGTAGGAAGCGTAAATATCCCGCTCGGTCGGGCCGGCTTGGCCGCGCCGCGACAAGGCCTGCGACATTTCCGCCTCGCCGATGATGCGGTAATCGATGTCGGTCGAGAAGCCCGTCGCCGTGGAGACGATTTTCTCGTAAGGAAAACTGGAAACGTAATGTGCGACGGCCGCATGGACGTCGTCTAACGAGGAAATCGTCCGGCTGGTCGCGGAGCGCAATGCGCCGCCGATCAACGTCGGGGTGTCTGGATCCTTGTCCCAGACGCGTTCCAATTCATAGAGAGCCGTATCGAACTCGCCCCACTGACGCCGCGTGAAGAATGCCCATTCGAGTGCGTATTGCAGGCGGTCGTCGTCTTCGCCATGACCCCGGCGGACGATTTCCGTGCAAGAACGCCGGATATGCAACCGATCCAGGATCGCGTGCCACCAGGTTCGATCGTCCGCCCGCTCACGAATCATGGAATCCAGGCGTCGCCAATTCTCGGACGTAATCGGATCGTGCCAATTATAAAGATCGCGAAAAATCATTTGCATTCCCCAGGCACAACTGGTGTTTCGCGCATAGGGGAGGAAAGGGATCGCCTCTTCGATCCTTGCCTGCGCCTCTTCCCGGGTCGGCCAGTCGGGGTATTGCGTCAAGCGCGCCCCGCTCGGACAACCGGCCGCATAGAGGTCGCTGACGACCATGTGGTACAGGAGAATATCGTGCAATCCGCGCGCGCCGAGCCTTCCGCCCACCAAGTGCGTATGCACGTCGAACATGGGCAACTCGGCCAACGCTTCTTCGATTTCTTCCACGGAGATATTTTTCGCGGAGATTGCAACAGGCATGGCAATTCGATTGCCGTTGTCCGACGATCGGGTTTTATGATCGGTCGTCAAGCGGCGGGGCGTTTCTCGTTGAAGAGCCGCCGCACCTCTGGAATCGGAGCGAATTGCCTCGGTATGACGGTTTAAGGTTGCTTGATGCGGGGAGGCGGGGGCGCTTCGAGGGTGCGCGCCGCAGATGACGATTCGATCGGCCTGCGTTTTTTCCCCCGGAGGCGCGTCTGGGGTGGAAACTAATTCCGCCATTCTCGCTTGCACCTCGTCCCGGGTCGGGATGCCTGCTTGTCCGCCGCGGTTCAGGGCTTTCAGGCCCGCGGCAACCGTTGCGAACCGCACGGCGTCGGCGATGTCGCGCTCGTGGATGACGGCCGCCGCATAGGCGCCGTGAAATACATCGCCGCATCCGGTTGTGTCGACGGCGTTCACGGTCAAGGCCGGTTGGTGCCTGGAAATCCCCGGTTCGCCGTCTGCGACGTACCAGCAGCCTTTCTGTCCACAGGTGACGACGACCGCCCGTCGTTCAGAGGTCCACAGGGCTTCTGCCGCCGCCGCCGGATCCTTGATTCCCGTTTTGTCCGAAGCAAATTTCCACGAGAGAATCAGGTGGTCTATCAAGGCGAGCAACTCGGGAAAAAGCGCTTGATTCGCGTTGTCAAAATCGGCCACGACGGGAATCCCCGCGTTGCGGGCAATTTGCGCGGCGCGAATCATGCCGGGGATTCCGCAATCGTCCACGAGCAATACCCGCGCAGCAAGGATCGTTGCTTCGGGAGGCCAGTCCCTCTCCGGACCGACCACGCCGATTGTGTCACAAAATATCGTGCGCGTATGCCGAAGCGAATCTACAATGATGCACGAACGGACGGGATGTGCGTCGGCGCGCCGCCGAAGAAACGACAGGTCGATGTTATCCTTGCGGAATTGTTCAATGACGAACCGAGAATCTTCCTCTTCGCCAAGCGTTCCGGCATACGCGCAGCGGCATCCGAGGCGCGCGGCCGCGGCCAGGGCCGTGGCCGTCAGCCCTCCGCATTGCCGTTCGCGCCGGCGAACCTGGGACTTGGTGTCGGCTACAGGGTAGGCGTCCACGTAGATCAATTCATCGACGGCCGCATAGCCGAGACCGAGCACGTCGATCGTTTGAAGGGAATCGCCGGAGTGCGGCGACTTCTTGTTTTTTTCGGAAACCGTTGACATATATTAAATTCTCCTTCCTATCCAGGAATCGTCGTCACTCCCAACGATTTTCCTTTGCATCGTAGACGCCATGTCGCTGTGCGCATTTCCATGCGGCAATCTCCGGTCGTATCCGGCGAGGGGAGACATCAGCAGCACGATCTGAAAGGTTTCGCTCATGGGATAATCTGCAGGATTAAAGGCCAATCGCCGACCAGGAGGCCCGGCAGCTCGACGCCGCCTTCCGCCGGTTTGACCGTCGCTTGTTGTTGATAGCCGTACAGGGTGTCCACGATCTCGGCCCCCGACATTTTCGGCAGCTTGAGCGTCACCGGCGCAGGCCGGCAGCCGTCTTCCGGCTTGCTCTTCCGCCAGAGTCCGACGAGCAAATCGCCCTTGCCGTTCCGGTAGGTTCGGACTACCAAATCGGCGGGTGCCGGGCCGACGACTTCCGCCTTGACGTCGCTTGCGCCCCGGCAGTCGTCCAGCACGGTCGCTACGTAGCCGGCGCTGTAGAACGAGCCGCGCGGCGTACAATCCGCCGTGCGGATCACGGCCCATTCCTGGACGTGATTCGCATTGTACAGCGACCACCAGATAGCTCCCGTCTCCAGCCAGGCCGATTCCGTAAAGAACCGGGCCAAGAACTTGGCTTGCTCCAGTTCGCCTTGATCGGGGAACAGGTAGGTGTCCGACGTCGGCATGGCGGGTTCACCCGGGGCAAAATAGTTCCATTCATTGCCCCAAACCGGAATATTCGGATGGTAGGGCTTAAAAACGTCCTGATACGCCCTGACGATCTGTTCGTAGCTCTTGATGGCCGGGGGGCGAGGTCTCCTCTCCATGACGTTGCCCACCTGGGTTAATAATTCGGCCGGCGCTTCCTCGGGCAGCGGATGATAATAGGGATGGAACGCGAAGATATCGACGTATGGTCCGGCCCCTTGCGTCATTGCAATCCGCGGGTAATCGAGCGAGGAACCGGCCAAGCCCCCAAACATGACCTTGGCCTCGGGATTGACCTCCTTGATCGCCTTCGCCGCTGTGGCCAACAGCCGGCCGTACGCCTGGACGATGTGAATGCCGTTCCAGTTGCCCGACGCGTCGAAAAACCAGCCGTTCTCCTCATTCCAAATCTCAAAATACTTGATCCGGCCCTTAAAATGCTTCGCCATGAACGCGCAGTAGTCGGCAAAACCTTTGACCGCCTCGGGAGTCGTCGGGCCGGACAGGAAAAACGGGTGCGACCGAAGCCATGTCGCTTTGCCCAAGTTCGGAGGATTATGATGCCGTTGATATAAATCATTGCCGTAGGC
Source organism: Pirellulales bacterium (assembly GCA_016936015.1). Lineage (GTDB taxonomy): Bacteria > Planctomycetota > Planctomycetia > Pirellulales > Thermoguttaceae > JAFGPV01. The sequence continues at coordinate 54,332 of JAFGPV010000077.1, read as the reverse complement.
GAGCGTCAACAACACGTCAACTCCGTTCTTCACGCAATCGGTCACTCCCCGGTCAATGTCCGGCTCGATGACGTACTTCCCCTTCGTCTTCTCCACCGTGGCCCAGTCGGTCTTGTCCCCCCATTGCCCGATCCGATTCAGCTTGACCCCCGACTGGAACAAGTAGGGCCACGTCTTCTTGATCGTCTCGGGCGTGTTGAACCACGCCGTGTGCGTCGTCGAGACCCGAACCGCATCACCCGGCTTCACCAGGTTCTGCCCCGCCTTATCCAGAACCTTCAGTTCGGCAATCCGCAATTGAAACGGATCGATCGGGCAGCAGAAGAATGAGGTCGGGCCTTGGCCGAGTCGCGTCGCTTCCAGCCGCACGTACCGGACCGGACGTTCGTCGAACGGAAATCGCTGCCACGTCAGCCGGCCTTGACGCAGCGGGTCGCCGTCAGGCGTCTGCCGAAGTTGATAGTTCGTTTCGTCCGCTACGTTGTCCCATTTTTTTCCGTCTGTGCTGACCTGAATCGTAAATCCTTGCGGAACACCGCTGTTTTCCCAGCCCGGCAAAAATTGAATCTCGCCGGCCGGCACGACCTGGCCAAGGTCCACCTCGATCCATTCCGGCTGGAACGGGACGTTCGTCCGCCACCACCGCGATCCCCAGCACGTCTCCGGATCGCCGTCCACCGCATGGGAGGCAATGAAGGGATCCTCGTCGTTGGTGTCGCGCGGCAGGTGTGCCGTGATTCCAAATAGATTGTGCTTCAAAGCCCGCGAGGGCAACGATTGAAAATCGCTGACCGGGTTGTTGTTCCCCTCTTGGAGCGTCGGCCGGTCGGGATAGCGCGACCAGGCCCCGGTTACCGCCTGGAACTCGTGCCGCGGATCGCGCTTTGCCACCACGCACAGCGATTGCCGTTTTTTGACATCGGTGCCGGGGGCCGACGCCTCCGCTTGAAACGCATAGGTGCCCGGCCGCGCTGCCTTGACCGACCATGAATAGCGTTTCGCCTCCTTGGGGCGAAGCGCCGTCCGCTGCTCCAGGGAATCCGCCGCCGAATCCGTTTGCACCCCCTCGGGCAACGTCATTTTCACGACCACGTTCTCAACGGCCTGCCCGGAAGTGTTCTCGACCCAAACGGTCACCTTCACGCTCTCGCCCGGCACGGCGATGCCGGGCCGGATTTCCAGCCAGGGCAGGTTCAAAACCCCTTCGGCATGTCGCCCGGATCCAACAGACAACATTCCCGCAACGGCAACAAACAACTTCAAACATCGCATGTTTGCTCTCCTCATGGTCTTGCCCGCCCGTGTGCCGCTGGCTCCGCCAGTGCCTTTTCTTGTTCTCTTGTACCCGCGCTCCCGCGTGGGAACACACGGCGCTATCTCCCCGGTTTCAACGCTCCATCCGCACCATAAATGCCTTCCCGACGGACGCATTCCATCAGGGCTGCCACGTTTTCCGGCGGCGTATCGGCGGGCAGCGCGCAGCCGGGGCCGACGATAAAACCGCCTCCCCGGGCCATCCGTTCCAATATCCGGCTGGTCTCTTCGCGAACGACTTCCGGCGTGCCCCGCCGCATCACCTGCGCTGGATCGATCATCCCCAACACGCTGGCCCGGCCCTGTACCGTCCGTTTGCACTTCTCGGCGTCGGTCCCCGGATCCAACTCGAGGCAATCCGCGCCGGTGGCCAACAGGTTATTCAGCAGCTTGGTCTCATTGCCGCAGGCGTGAACGAAGGCGAAACCGCCTTTCCGCTGCAACGCCGAGCAATACGCCTTAGTGCCCGGCAGTTCGAAAGCGTCGAACAGCCGCGGCGAGATCAGGCTCGTGCCGGCCAATCCGATGGTCGAGCTGTCGGCCCCCGCGCGGAGCTGCGCTTCGCCCAGCGCGATATTGACGCGGCTGCAAAACTCGACGCACCGCCGGCACCACGGCTGCCACTCGGGATCGGCCAACATGGTCAAGAACCGTTCCGGGCCCGTCAGCGCCAGCGCCAAGGCGATCGGCCCCTGGTCCGACCGGCCGTTGATGAACGCCTTTCCGTTTGTCTCCTGCCTGACGATCCGCGTGGTTTTCAGCACCTCATTGAGCGGGAAGGTCCTTTCCGGATCGGGCACGCAAAGCTTGTCGAGGTCCTCCGGTTCCTTGATGAGCGGCTCTTCCACGTGCGGCGGCCCGTCGGCCGTATAGCGAATCTTGGCGCCCAAGGCTTCGGCCTCGGCGCACACGCCGATCTCCAGCATGATCACGTCGTGCCCGAAGGTCCGCCACGCATTTAACTGCGCCTCGGCCATTAGTTCGCCGCTGCGCAGGATCTCGTCGAACCGGCCTCCGTGCAGCCGGCAGGCCATCAGGTAATTGTGCAGTCCCACCGGCACCCGGTCGGGAATTTCTCCCCGCAACACTTTCGTCGTTCGTTCGAGGGAATTCATCGTCCAGCAGCTTCTCGGGAAAAAGTTCCTGCGGTTCTACCAGAGCCACCAATAACACAACACGGTCAGGACGCATAACACGGCCAGGTGCAGCCGCCAATCGGCAAGTCCTTGGAAGGATTCCCAGCGCTCGCCCCAATCGACGGTCGTCGTGGCGAGTTGCTCGGGCCGAGGCCGCCTGGTCAGGTAGGAAACGCCGAACAGCGTGGCCGTGACGAGAATCGTCCCATACAAGCCGCGGTACGTGTAATTTCTTGTTAAGTCTCCGTGCAGGAAGGGGAAGGTTGCCTCGCCGGTTCCTTTCGACATCATTTCCATCAATTGATCGGCAACGAACAGGCTGGCCAAGGCCATCCCCACGATCACCGAAACGACCGCTCCCGTCATATTCACGCGTTTGCTTAAAATGCCGAAGACGATAGCCGGCGTAATTGGCATGACGAGATAGATCGAGATGGTTTGCAGGTATTTGTAGAGCCCCTCCTGGTTTTTGTAAACCAGATAGGCCGCACCCACGCCGGCCGCCGTGCACGCGGCGATTGCCCAACGCCCGATGGCGACCTGGGATTTTTCGGTCGTATGAGGCCGGAATCGCAGGATGAAATCGCGCACAAAGAGCGTCGAGACGGAATTCATCGTAGCGTCCAAGGCGGAAATCAGCGCGCAGACCAGGGCGGCAAGCACCAGGCCGCGCACTCCGTCGGGAAGCAGCTTATTCATCAAGGTGACGAAGGTGTTTTTCGGTTCTTCCAAGCCGGGGTATAACACCGAGGCGATGACGCCCGGCATTGCGAAAATAAATATCGGCGTCAGCTTGAGCAATACGCAAAACATGGCCCCCCACCGGGCCTGCTTGAGGTTGGCTGCGCCCAGGACGCGCTGCACGTTGACCTGGTCCACGCCCCAGTAAAATATTCCGCCGTAGATCGCCCCGAGAATGACTCCCCAAAAAGGATAGTCGGGATCGGTGTACGGTTTATGGACGTGCATCGCCACGGGCGCTTTCGCCAGAAGTTCGTGCCAGCCGCCGACTTGATACAGTCCGATCGCGAGCATGAGGCCGCATCCGAGGATTTTAATCGTGCTTTGGATGATGTCGGCGTACGCCACGCCGGCGAAGCCGCCCACTATCGTGAAGATCGCCGTGACGACGGCGATGGAAATCACCATCGTCATGACGACCGACGTATTCGTGACGTCGCTGCCCACCAGGCTGGTCATGACCAGCGCGCCGGCAAAGAGGCAAAAAGCCATTTTGGTCATCACGCAAATGATCAGCATCAATCCCGAGAAGAAACTGCGCGCCAGGGGGCTGTAGCGCATTTCCAGGAACTCGGGAATCGTAAAGACCTTGTTGCGGATATAGTAGGGAAACAGGATCGCTGCGGCCATGCCCAGGCACATCGCCGTCGTCAGTTCGACCGTGCCCGCCGAGAGGCCGTACCGGTAGGCGTCGCCGGTCAATCCGACGAGGTGTTCGGCCCCGATATTGGTGGCGTACAGCGACAGGCCGACGATCCACCAAGGCAAATTCCGTCCGGCCAAAAAGAAACTGGAGCTGTCTTTTCCGGCGCCGACCCGGCGCGACATGTGCCAGCCGAACCAAATGCTGCCCCCGACGGCAATGGTTCCGACACACCAGTCGAGCCAGGTTAAAGTAAAGGTCATAAGCTATCCCGCCGCTTGGTTCCAGGCGGATTGAATCTCATCGGCCAAGGGGGACTGAGGCTCGATCTCGCAGATATTTCGCAGAACCGGCGTCAGGCCTTCCCGGGACAATTGTTCGGCCAGGACGAGGGACTGCGGGTCCTGCGGATGGCGGTAGCGCAGCGCGGCGACGATCGCCTGGACGATCCACTTTCTCGGCAGGCCGTATTCGACGGCCAGTTTGGCCGGCGCCACGAGCCGTTCGCGCGTCGAGAGTTTGCGGATTGGATCGCGGACGACGCGGAGGATTTCATCCCGCATTTCCGGCACCGCGCCGCGCCGTCCCAAATCGCGCTTGTAGGCCGCGATGGATTCCGTGGAAAATCCCCATTTACGCTCGACGACCGCTCCCAATTCGTCCAGCGCCCCGACGACCTTCTCAGCTACCCTCGGATCGGCGACCGCTTCGTGGACGTATTGATGACCGGCATGATATCCGAAGTAACCGCAGGTGGCGTGGCCGCCGTTGTGGATGAATAGTTTGCGCTCCAATCGGGCGGTCTGGTTATCGACCAGTTCCAAGGCCGTCAAAGCCTGCGGCTTGGCTCCCCGGAAGGATTCCGCCCGGGCCGTCCACTCGTTGTAGTCTTCGGCAACAACGACCAAGGGGTCCGGTTCAGGGCGGGGGACCACCCGGCTGATCATGCAGTCGGGAAACCCGACGCAACGCTCGCACCACGCCTTCTCCTCCGCGGTCAAATGCGAGAGGACATGCCGGCCCAGTTGGCTCGAACTGTCCATCATGTTCTCGCAGGCGATTACGTTAAGAGGCGCGGTGCGTCCGGCACGAATGCAGGCGGTAATTCCCCCGGCAATCGTCAACGCGACGTCCGCCAGATTCTGGTCGAACACGGCGGTGAGCACCAACGTCGCGTCGCAGATTTCTTCCGCGATCGCCTTGCGGTTATCGGCGTGGTAGACACGATAGCCGGAAACGACGATCTTCTGCGTATTTTTGCCATAAAGATTGACAACGTATCGGCCGGGATTACCGAGTTTCTCGACCAGCGGCGGTTTCTTATCGACAAAGACGATTTCAAATCCGGCTTGCCACGCCAGGAGTCCCACATGTCCGCGACCCGTGGCTCCCGCTCCGAAAACTACGATCTTCTCGACCATGGCGTTTTGGCTTTCCTCAACGGTGGTAATCGTCTTCAACGCGCACGACGTCGTCCAACTCCGGCGTGCTGACTTCAAGCAAGCGAACGTCTTCCACGGCAATGGCCCGGTGCTTGCGCTTAGGCTTGTTTTCCACAACTTCGCCGGGATGCAAGGTGAGCAATTCCATCGCGCCCGACTCGTTTTCCCACTCCATTTGCAGCGTGCCGGATTCGACGTAGATGTGCTCGTGCTTTTTCACGTGGTATTGCAGGCTGGAACGGGTGCCGGCCTTGATTTCAATGATTTTGAAGGCATATTGGTCCGTATGGGCGACCCACATCTCGCGTCCCCAAGGTTTTTCCACGATTTTAATGCTGTTTGTTGCACTCATTGGTTATTCCCAGGATATCTTTGCCGTAAAGCCGTTAAAAGTGGGGCAAGTTGCTTGCGTCTCGCCAGGTCAAGAAGTGCGGCCAAATGGTCTTCTGCGGACACGCCAGCCAATTCCCCGGATCGATGAACTTCCAACGCCTGAAGCATGGCTTCGGCGCCGAGTTGGGAATCGGGTTTCCCTTGGTCGTTCTTCACGGAATTGATCGCCGAGCCTGCCAGAAAGAGAATGTTCGGCGCGAGGCCGCGCCGTTCGGCGTCGGCCAGGTTGAGGATGATGTTTCCCTGGTCGAGGCCGCCCGCCCGGGCAATCATGGTCGGCCTGATTCCCGGCAATTCCCGCGACAAAATTTCCTCGGACGCTTCCCATTCGTCGCCGTAGGGATAGATGAACGGCGTACCGGCTCGAACGGGGGCGGTTTGGCGGAGATCGACGCCGTCCAATCGCGCCAACAGGTCGATGACTTCCCGCCAAATGCCTCCGCGCGTCTTAACGCCGATCCCGGCGTTATGGCCGTAAATCGCCGGCGGATTCGGCAGTTTTTTCGTCGCTTCGCGAACCATGCGCACGGCCCCTCCGCAAAACGTCTCGCTGAGCATGACGCCGGTCGCGCCGGCCTCCAGCACGGCGTGCAAGATCTCCGGCAGTTCGTGGGGCGCGGAGGTGATGTGCGGGGCGAAGATCAACCCTTTTCCGCCCCGCGCCTCCCGTTGCCGGGCGATGGCCGCGACGGCCTGTTCGACGCGCTTGCGGACGGGAGAATAATCGAGGTTCGGATAGAGGTCTTCGTCTTCTTTGATGAACAAAAACAGGGGGCACTTCGCGGCCTCGGCCACGAGACGGCCGACCTCGTCGGGCGTGATGCCCGCCGTGGGCTTGAGGATGGTGCCGAAGGCCGGCTCGTCCGGTGAAAAACCGTTCCGTTTTCGCAGTCCCTGGGGACCGTGAGCCGGCCCCGGGAACGTTTTCAACAACTGCTCGGGCAGTTGCAATGCCACCAGGCGAACATCCTGATTTTCATACACGTCGAAGAGAATGGCGCCGGCGGCCGTGTGCAATAGGTCGCAACTCGTGACGTGGCCGTCCGGCTGTTGCAGCATTTTCAGCGGAAACGCCATGTGCAGTAGTCCGAGACGCCCCGAGGCGTCCCAGGCGTCGATGCCCGCCGCCTGCCCCGTGCATTGGGCCAGCAAAGAACCCGGCGGCGGATTTTTTATGCCGCTGGTCGCATGGTAGGCGATTTCCTTGGAGATTCGGCTCAGGGGCGTGCTTCGCAAAGCCAAGAAATACGTGGCGACGATATGATCCTCGACCGACGGCGCAGGATTTTCGGCAAGCCGTTCTCTGATCAGCCGCCGCAGCCGGATTTCCCGGGCGTCCGCGTCGTACCAAAGCGTTTTCTCAAGGGCATGGTCAATTGGTTTCATAGGCATAGGATATCATGGCGCGCAGCCCGAACGAGACAACCTCAGCGCAAAGCGCGGGCGCAAGTCTTACTATGTTCGAAGCCGGCGATTCCGTCCATGCAATCTAGCGCAATCGACTTTAGAATTTGCGCACCCGCCCGGCGGCCGCCGCGGGGACGGAACGCCCCGAAAATCCCGCCGAAAGGCGCGGAATGGCCGTCGGTATTGCGATGGCGTCTCTCATTGTTGACGGCGAAAAACGCCGCGCAGGAATGCCGCACCACGGAGGTCGGAAGCGGGAATGGCGTCGAGAAATCAGGAAGGATTCGGCTGGGTTTGGCAACGCACCACAAGGAATCATACTTTCTTTCCGAAAATGGGGGAGTTACAATAAATTGCACATCATCTCCCCTGACAGGTTTCGGCCGGCATCTCCCGGCCGTGATGCGGCAAGTCGGAAAAGAAGCCTTGATAAAATCATTTATGAGCGATACCCCCCATGTCGTTCTGTTGATGTTTCCCTTCGCCGGCTACGACCGGGGGTTGCTGCACGGGATCACCCGTTATTCGCAGTTGCACGGGCCTTGGGTGTTTTGCCTTTCGGGCGACCATCCCCGGGTGCCCAAGCCTGATTCCGACAGCATTTGGGGGAAGTTGTATACCGAAACCCCGATCACCCGAATGCGCCCCGGAGAGTCGTTTAATCTGCGGCAATTGAACGCCACGGGAATCATCGGCCGTATTCAGTCGCCGGGTATCACCCGGCCCATTCTCGCTTCCGGCCTGCCGGTGATCGCCGTCGATCTGACCCGAGAGCAACTGGCCAAAGGCAACCCGCTCTCCAGGGTTTCGGAAATCCGCGCCGACTCGCATCAGGCAGGACGGGTGGCGGCCGATCACTTGCTGGAGCGGGGATTCATCCACTTTGCTTTCTGCGGATTCAAGGGACGAATCTGGTCGCAGAATCGGCAGGATGGCTTTTACGAGTGTCTGCAACAACATCAGTACACTTCCTATAGCGTTTACGATCCCCCGCGGCACAAACTGGCCTTGCCCTGGGATCGGGAGCAGCCGTTGGTGGTCGCCTGGCTGCGGTCGTTGCCCAAGCCGGTGGGAATCATGGCCTGCAACGACGTCCGGGGCCGCCATATCATCGAAGCCGCCCTGGCGGCGGGGTTGCAAATTCCTGACGACGTGGCCGTGGTGGGCGTGGATGACGACCGGCTCCTGTGCAACATGGCCAATCCGCCGCTGTCCAGCGTGGTCCTGAACCTCGAACACGCGGGATATCAAGCGGCAGAACTGCTCGACGGATTGATGTCCGGCCGAACTAAACAGCCGCAGCAGATTGTCGTCGAGGCCCTTTGGGTCACGGCGCGGCGCTCCACCGACATCGTCGCCGTCGAGGACCGGCACGTGGCGGCGGCCCTGCGCTTCATCCGCGATCACTTCCGTCAAACGATCACCATCGAGGAAGTCGTCCAGGAATCGGCCGCCTCCCGGCGCAGCCTGGAAATCCGCTTTCAACGCATCCTGGGACGGTCGATCCGTGAGGAAATCCAGCGCGCGCGGTTGGCCTGGAGCAAAAAACTCCTCCTGGAAACGAATCTTTCGGTTGAAAAAATCGCCAACGTTTCGGGGTTCAGCAGCCTCAGCTACATGAGCAGTGTCTTCCGCCGCGAACTCGATTTGACCCCGGCGCAGTATCGGCTGCAATCGCGCACCCCCTGATCGCGGATCGGCTTGCCGTGGCCGGAGGCCGACCGCTCGTTCCCTTCTTATTGCGCTATTTCTAAAATCGTTTGCGCTACATTGCATAGACGCCACGGACGGTTCCGAGCAGAATGCAAATGCGAAGAACATCCGTGTCTTTCAAAACACCTTGAGCACCCCGCAGGAAAATCGATCCGTTACGGAGCGAAATCCCCACAAAAAGTCCCTTTCCTGGAAAGGCGAAGCTACTCCGAGAGAATATTCTCCAGGATCACCCACCGGAAGAACGCGACCGGCGACGCGTTGGGAATTGTCCTCCCGGAGTAATTTCCAACCGATCGGCATCCACGATTTGGCCGGAACCGTGAGGAGGTGTTTCCATCCCGTGCTTCAGGGCGTCCGGAACACGCTCTCGAGAAAAGCGCGGAGAACGTCACCGAAGGCGGCAGAAAGAACGACTCGGCGAAACGGAGCTAGAGGCAAGAGATGCGGCCCCGCCCTGGGCAAGGGAGGGATGCGCATCTGAAGTTGGTTATTCCGTTTTCTCGTCCCTTTTGAGAGGAATTCATTATGAACAAGTATCGTGTATCAAAAGTTTTGATCCGCGCGGCGCTGGGAGTCCTTGCGCTCGCCGCCCTGGCGGCATGCGTCGCCCCGGCGTCGGCCGATACTGTCCTGTTTCAGGATAACTTTTCCTATGTCAATGGCGGGTTTACTACCCCGGGTACGGCCCCAGACTATACGGATGGGTATTCTCCCGACATCAACACGGGCCTCAGTTTCACCGGGCGTCAATCGGGTTCACTGGTTGACGCGGGTGGCCCGATCAGCTACACCCAGCTCAACTTTACGGAAGATAGTGTATTGTGGAACGGTTATTTGGGCGCCCAGAACGGCTACTATGAAGTGATCCAATCCGGAGCCGGAACGTCCTTCACGCCCAACGTGAATTTCAACGGCTCCTTGTCCGCGGGCGGTCTGATCATCAGTTACGATGCGGCCAACTGGAGTCCCTGGACTGGCGACTATCTTAATATAGCAATAAGCAGCATCGGCTGCCCGAACCCTGCGACGAATCCTAACCCCTCGAATATTTGTGAGTGGACAACCCCCCATTTTTCCTTCGAATGGGGTTATGGTTCGAATTTCGCCAACAGCGTCTACGGGATGTGGAATTCCGGCTCTGCCATTGTCGGCGGCGGCTTGCCCGTTTCGGTTTGGGATTCCGCATTGCACCATGTGGACATGGTCTGCACCGACACCTCGGGACACGACAACAACCCATTCGACGGCGTCGGAAACACCCATATTGAACTCTATGTGGACAGCGTATTGGTCGATTCCTATACAAAAGGCGGCGGTGGTTATGCCGACAATTACATCACCCTGGGCGGTTTTCATTATAATGTTTGGGCTGCGCAGGAATGGGATAACTTCACCGTCACCCAAACCGAGGTGCCGGTCACACCGTTGAATCAGTGGGCGGGAGCCGCCACCGGCGATTGGTCGGACGGGACCAAGTGGAGCCTGGGCTCCCCCCCGGGAGGTCAGGGCGCCGTTGCGCAGTTCATGGCTCTGAGCACCACCGACGTCACCGTCAATGTCACGGCGCCGGTAACCGTGGGAACCCTCGTTTTTGACAACACCCACAGTTACACCATTCAAAGCGCATCGAGCAGCGATACGATTACGCTCGACAACTCAGGCGGGACGGGAAATGCCGCGGTCCAGGTCTATGGCGGCAGCCACACCATTTCGGCGTCCTTGGCCCAGGCCGGCAACCTTGATCTTAACCTGGCCATCGATACCGCTTTGGACATCTCGGGCACTGTAACGGGTGCTGGATATGATTGGACCATCCACGGACCGGGAACCTTAACTCTCACCGGCGCCGCCAGTGGTTTGGGCACCGTCAGCACTCCATACACCGGCACCACGTCAGACGACTTGACCGTGACCGGCTCCGGCGCCTCACTTTCCGCCGCCTACATTAATGTCGGTGAGCGCAGCTTATTGACGGTTTCCAATGGCGCTACGGTTACCGCCAGCAGCGTGGTAAACGTGAACCACCTCCTGACGGTTACAGACGCCGGTTCGTCGCTTTCCACTGCGGCACTGAATGTCTACCGTCTCTTCCATTACGATGATCCCCCCGTTGCGGAAGTGGCCGGCGGAGGAACCCTCTCGGCGACCTTTATTGGCATTGACACCACCGGCGTGGGCGGTTCTACGGTGGTCTTGTCCGCCGGCGGAACGATTGACTCGTCCTATGTATCCGGCGATGGAGTATTCAACTTCAACGGCGGCACCTTGATCAATTCGACGGGAGGAGGCGCCAAGACGGGCTTCGACGTGCTCGCCCTGGTGTTCACCAACGGCGGTTCCTATTCGCTGGATCCCGGCGAGTACCTCACCACGTCCGAGCTGCTCGGCAGGTATGATGCGGAAGCTGAAGAGCCAAACAACGGCACGTTCACCTTCAACGGCGGAACGCTCTACTGCCGCCACGATCCCCGAGGATTGCCCAATTACATCGGCGCCCCCGATCAACTCCTCACCCACGTTTACGTCGACGCCGACGCCAATATCAACTTGAACTCTGAAGTGCTGGAAATCTATCAGCCCTTGGAAGGCGACGGTGACCTGAAATTTACCTCGGGCACGGTGAATCTTTACGGCGACAACTCATCCTGGACCGGCAACCTGGTTATTGATCCCTACGACCCTTACGTCCATGTCGGGGTCATTGGAAACAATCCGAACGGACTCGGTGTAAACAGCGTCAACATCCCCTACGGCTCCAACCTGTTGTTCTACTATGCCACCGAATCCATGCTCGTGACCAATTCGATCACGCTGAACGGTCCGGGAAATTCGGTGGACCCTAATGCGGTGGCGCTGGCTTGGGATCCGTTGGTGGAAACAACGGGTTACACCATGACCCTGACCGGCACGCTGACCGTCCATAACGAGGAGTACAGCGGAGCGGCTCCGGACGTGGCCGCCTATTACGGTTGCACGCTGGATTTGAACGGCCCGATCACCGATAGCCCGGGCGCCGTCGGCGGCTTGACCTTCGGAAACGGAGTTGACGGCTCGTACTGGGGAGGCGCTTGCCGGCTCTCCGGCTCGGCTTCCAACACCTATCAAGGCGATACGAGCATCCTGAGCGGAATCGTCTTTGCGAACAAAGACTCCGGCCAGACCGCGATCCCCTCGGATCATATCTCCATCGGATCCGGCGGTGGCCATCAGGGTCACATCGCATTGGTTATCGAAGGCGTTGACTCCGTCAGTACCCAGCTCAATCCGGCCGTCGTTCTCACTTTCAACCAGGAGAATAGCAGCGAAGAAATGGTAACGGGGTGGATCGAGGTGAGCATGAACGGACATTCACAGACCGTCGGCGGTTTGGACTCGCCTGAGACGCAGCGCGCCAGTCCGTGGAATGCAATTGCCAATACGAGCACGCTGGCCGCTGCCGTGGGATTCGCCGATTATCCCCGACCCACGACCGGGGGAACGCTGACCATCAACACCGTCAATGTCGAAGACGATTACACGTACTCGGGCAAGATCTTTGACGGTTATGAAAGCGACCCGTCGTTGGCGGTTGTGAAAGACGGCCCCGGAACGCAACGGTTCGTTCCCGGCTTCGCCGGACCTGACGGCGAATATACCTACACGGGCGGGACCACCGTGAAGGCAGGCACGCTGGACGTCTCGGCGGTCGGCCAGTTCACGCCGAACAGTCCGATCACTCTGGAAGGCGGCACCCTGATCGCCGGCAACGAGTTGTCGGGGACGGTCAGCCGCCTGGATGCAACGCATTCCGGAACCCTCGTGGCGGGTGGAGAGACGTTCGATACGCTGGTTCTCCGCGGCGCCGCCGATATCGGCGCGGCCGTGATCGAAACGGACCACACCCTGTACGTCACCGCCGAGACCAACGTGATTGATCAGGTCACCGGCGACGACGGCACGCTGCAGGTAACCACCGACGCGAGTTTGACGTCGGCCAGCATCACCGTCGGCACGTTGATTATTGGGGGAGCTGCTCCTGCCCCGGCGTCTTCCCCGAGCCCGGTCCCCGAGCCGAGCACGTTGGTCCTGCTGGCCCTGGCCGGCGCGGCCTTCGGCTGGTTCCGACTCCGCAAACGATAGCGGTTTTCCGCTTCGCCACCCCTGCTCCGCGGGAGCAGCGCAACCGACCTTGAGAAATCCATAACGGATGGGGCTGGAACCGAGAAGAGATCCTTGCCCTCGTTCCCGCGCAACCGCGGGAACGAGCGGCAAGGAAAATTTCGTTTGCGTTCAAATACATTTTTCCCAATTTTTTGGGAGGCAGCGTTAGCGCCGCAAATGAAACCGAGGTCTCCAACCGGCTGCCTCGTCAGAGAAGCCGATCGATTCTTGCATCGTTGGGCGACCCTGTGGATTCAGAGAGTGTGTTTTGCGGCGTATCTTGTTCGTCTCGCGCGCCCCGTGTCGGATTCCTTAACGCCCCGGAACAAGGTTCCCCTGGAGGAGGAAGTAGGCACAATACCCGGCAACAGGGCGTGCATCGCCCCGTCGCGGCGGATGCAATTCGGCTGGAGAACGCGAATCGCATAAGATGAATTCGATTGCTCATGGAAGACCGTTGGAGGCTTGCGGGAGCACAACCTGAGGGCGCGGAGAGAGGTTTTGTGTGTTGACATTTTTTACCCTTTTTCACACCAAGGAGCTATCATGAGAAAGCCTGAAGTATTGAAAATTCTGTTCCGGGCGGCGCCCGCGGTTCTCGCCGTTGCCGCCCTGCTGTGTTGCACGGCCCCGGCTTCCGCCGACGTGATGGTCTCTGTAAATTCGCAGACCGGCGTTCAGAACACATTTGCGGTCTCGAACAGCGACCTGATCGAAGCCGGCCAACCTACCTTGCTAAGCTCGGTGCTCACCTCAGGGACCGAGATGTTCAGCAGCAGTGTAACCAAGATCAACGATGGAGTTGCTTATGGTGTCGATAATAACTACTATGACACAACGACGACTCTGACGCCCAGCAACGCAACTGTGGTCACCGTCACCCTGGACACCACAACCAATACGCTTGGCTATGACATCGATACGATCGTTTCGCTGACGGGGAACGGCTTATGGAACGGCTTCAGCCGCACCTCGCAAAAGTACGATGTATCCTACTCGACCGTCAGCGACCCGTCGACTTGGGTTTACCTGAGCGGCGATGCCGGCGCGACGGTCGACCGTTTGGCCGACACTGCCGAAGAGGAACAAGTAATTATCTCCTCCGGGAGCGCGGCGCCGATCGCCACGGGTGTGAAGTCGCTGCAGTTCACATTTTACGATAAGGGCGCGTCCGGTTATGAACAAAACGAATACCGCGAGATCGACGTGGTAGGTACGGCGACCGTCCCGGAACCGAGCACGATCGTCCTGTTGGCCCTGGCCGGCCTCAGCTTGGCCTGGTTCAAGCGGAATAAATAGCTCGTTTTGATCCATTGCAAACCGCAGGCGTCACGTCCCGCCTCATGCGGGCGTGACGCTCCGTGCGGTATACGTCAGAGACTGCACCATCAAGCCGCGACTGCTTGTTGCGCATCGGCCCCCAACGGCCGCGGCCGTTTTGACTCACTACCTGAAGACAACTAACGCGCACGTAAACGCAGGCAAGCGAGGCCTTTCATGAGAAGCTCCCCATTCGTATTCGTCGCCGCACTATTGGTTTGCGGGATCTCCCCACCCTTGACCCAAGGCGCCAGCATCTCCGATTTCAACGTCGTCTGGACCACGCCCAGCACCAACTCGAACGGCTCGATGCCCCTGGGCAACGGCGACATCGGCGTGAACGTCTGGACGGAAAACGGCCGCGACCTGGTGTTTTACCTAAGCAAGACCGACTCCTGGGACGACAACGGCAGCCTCTTAAAATTGGGCAAAGTCCGCGTCACACTACCCACAAATTCTTTTTTGTCAAGCAGTTTCAAGCAAGAGTTGCGTCTTCAGGACGGCACGATCCAGATTGACGCCGGCACCGGAAGCAGCGCCACCACAATCAAGCTGTGGATCGATCCCAGCAATCCCGTGGTGCAAATCGACGTCCAACGGGCCTCGGCGTTCAACACGACCGTCACCTACGAACCGTGGCGGACCACGCGAAGAGAACTCACCGGTCAGGAGACGCAGGAAGCCTACTCGGAAAAGGGCGGCGGCCCCATTTACGTCGAACCGGATACGACCGTCACCGGCCTGAGCAACCAGGTCCGCTGGTATCACCGCAACACGCGGTCGGTCTGGGCCTCGAACCTGACCGTGCAGGGATTGGATCCGAATAACACCGTCGGCACCGATCCGCTGATTAATAATACTTTCGGGGCATCCATCACAGGCGATAACCTGTCGAGTATCAATTCCACGCGTCTCACGACGACGCAGCCAACGACGCACCAAACGATTGCCGTGCATGCCTTGACCGCGCAAACCGACACGGTCCAAGAGTGGAACGATCAACTGAATCAGGCCATCGCCGCGACGCAGAGCACTTCGTACGATCAGCGAAAGACGACCAACGATCAGCACTGGAACGACTTTGCCGATCAAAGTTACATCCGGATCACGGGCGGCCCCGGTGCGGCGACCGTCTCGCAGGGCTATGCCTTGCAACGTTACATGAACGCCTCTGCCGGACAAGGCGGCGCACCGATCAAATTCAACGGCTCGATCTTCACGGTGGACACCTACAACCGCAGCGACCTGGGCGACAACAGCGGCTACAACGCCGATTACCGCCGGTGGGGCGGAGCCTATTGGTGGCAAAATACCCGCTTCCCCTATTATTCGATGATGGCCAGCGGCGATTTCAGCCAAATGCAGCCCCTGTTCGACATGTACGTGAAAAACCTCGCCATCGCCAAGGAGCGCGTGAAAACCTACTATGGCCCGAACGCCCAGGGCGCCTACTTCCCCGAGGTCATGAATCCCTGGGGAACCTGGACCAGTTACGACTACGGCCAAACCAATCCTAACCCCCAGAGCGGCGTCGCGACGAACAACTACATCCGCTACGAGTGGCAGGGCGGCCTCGAACTCTCGGCCATGATGCTTCAGTATTACGACTATACGGGCGACAGCCAGTTTGTGCGCGACAAGCTGGTCCCCTTGGCATCGGAAATCGTTACGTTCTACGACACCCATTATCCGCGCGACGCCTCCGGCAAGCTCCAGATTACCCCGGCGCAGGCCCTGGAGACGTACTGGACGGCCGTGAATCCGCAGCCCGAAATTGCCGGATTGACCTACGTGCTCGACAAGCTGCTCCAATTGCCCGAAAGCGAGACCACACCCGAGCTACGCGCCCAGTGGGCGCGGCTCCAGGGCGAATTGCCTTCGCTGCCTACCCGCACGGTCAACGGAAAGGTAATCTTCTCGCCCGGCGAGACTTTCTCCAACCTGCAGAATTACGAAAATCCCGAGTTGTACGGCGTCTTTCCCTACCAGCTCTCCGGCGTGGGCAAGGACAATCTGCAAATGGGTATCGACACCTACAACAACCGCGGGAACTCGCTCGGCGCCTACGACTGGTCGCAGGATCCGATCGACGCGGCGATGCTCGGCCTGTCCGCCGCCGCGCAGCAATACGTGATTCAGGCGTTTTCCAACAAAGATTCAGGCAGCCGCTTCCCCGGTTTTTATGGTCCTAATTACGACTGGCTGCCCGAACAAGACCAGGCCAACGTGGCCTCGATCGCCCTGCAACGGATGCTGCTGCAGGTCGACGGCGACGAGATGATTCTCTTCCCCGCCTGGCCCTCCGACTGGGACGCCCAGTTCAAACTCTTCGGCTCGAAAAACCGGATCGTCATGGGAGAATACAAGGACGGCGCCGTGCAATGGATGGATCCGCTCTGCGACGGCGACTTGACCCAAGACGACTATCTGTTGGTATTAGCCCATCTCGGCTACTCCAACGGGGAGGGAAAAGGCGACCTGGAATCACTCCTGTTGGGCGACGTGAACTTGGACGGCTTCGTAAACGACGCCGATCGCACGGCTCTGCTGGCGGGCGCTGCCGGAATGGGCATCGACACCTCGGGTTGGCTCGTGCCCGAACCCGGCACCGCTGTCTCCCTGGCGACGGGCCTGCTCGGCGGTCTGGCATGGTTCTTTTTTAGGTTAAGACGTCGTTCCTGAATCCTTTGGTGGTAACACCGTCCATTCGGCAATTCTCCTGGAGGGACGGTGTTCTTTTTTCGCTTCCTCCTGTGTGGGGAAATTTTCGTAATTCAATTCGGCCGAAGGCAACGACGGAAGCTCGACGATCTCTTCCAAATCCTTCCCTGAACAGCCAGCAGGAAGAGTAATCCGCTCGCCAACAACATCCAGCCGGACGGTTCGGGCACCGGCGCCGCATCGGCAGACTTAGCGCCGCCGATAATCAACGTTCCTTGCGTGATCGACGCCACGGTGAGAGATGCCCCGCCGTCAACTTGCGTGATTCCCTCACCCGAAATGATTCCCAGCAGGTGCGAACCGTTGACAATCTCGATCATTCCCGCGGCGGACGTCGATACGTTTAAATCCGCCTTGTTCACATTGGTCGTCATCAATTTGGCGATACCCGACTGCACGTCGATGAGCGAGGTGCCATTCGGGTCAATTCCGCCTGTCATTTCCAGGATGCCGTCCAGGACGGTGGTGTCGCCGCCATAGGAATTCAATGCGGAGAGCGTCAAGCGGCCGGCGCCGGTTTTGGTCAGGCCGCCGGCGCCGGATACGATCCGGGCCAGGACGGCGCGATCCTGAGTCGAGGAGGGGTTTTCGTCGACTTGAACGGTTCGGGTGGACGTGCCTAGGTTGATGGGATTTTGGAAGGTCGTTACGTTGGCGGCCGTGGGCGAGCCGAATTTCAGCGTCCCCTTGATGACGTTGCCGGAAGTGCCCCAAGCGACCGTGTTCGTACTGCTGTTGAGATAGACGTTCAACGGAGCCGTGCCGGCGGAGAAGCCGCCGCCGTTGGCGGTGAATTGGAAGGTGCCGCCGCCGGTCCCCAGGCTGCGGGTGAAGTTGACCGTGCTGTAGCCGTTGCTTTGCAGCACGCCGCCGTCGAGACTGAGGAAACTGCCGGTCGGCAGGCCGGCAGCGTGGTTGGCCTGCAAGGCGCCGCCGCTGATCGTGGTCGTGCCGCTGAAGGTAATGTGGGAGCCGGTGAGGATTTGCACGCCCGGACCGGTTTTCACCAGATTCAGTATCCCGCTGCCGGACGCCGTGTTGCGAAGATAGCCGTTGAAAGAGAAATTGTCGGTGCTATTGACGGTGTTGATCGTCAAGCTGCCGTTGCCGATGCCGGTCTGCGATTCCGTATTTTCAACGTATCCCCGGCCGGTCGCATCGGCGAGGCCGCGCAAGGTTTGCGTGTTGCCGTACAGTTCAAAAGTGGATTTGGCGGAGGCGGCGGGCGTGAAGGTCATGACGGCGGAGGAAGCAATCTGGTTACTCCCGTTGAGGACGAGGTAGGTGTTTCCGGTGGCGGCGACGGTCGCGGTGCTAAGGGTCACGTTACCGGGGATGGCGACAGCGCCGCCGGTCTTTGCCAGATAGACCGTGCCGCGGTTGATGGTGGTGCCGCCGGTGTAGTCGTTGCCGGTTGCACCAGAAAGCGTAATAACGCCATTCTCGTCGGCCATTGTGGGAGCCAATTTGCCGAGAACCAGGCCGCCGGGTCCGGTGATTTTGCCGCTGAGGGTCAGCGTGCCGTTGCCCGTGTAGTTGCCGATGTCGCTCGTGGCGGCCAAGGAAATTTGCCCGGAGATTGTAAAGGTGCCGCTGCCGCCGTCACCGTAGATGGCGGGCTTGGCGTAGCCGTCGTTTGTACCGCCGATGCCATTAAGGGTGATGGGCGTGATAAAGGTCGTCGTCGTGCCGGTCCACATCGAGTAGGTGGATCCGGCGCCGACGTTGACGCTGCCGACACCCAGGCCGTCGGCGCTGCGTACGTAGGCGGCGGCATTTTGGATGCTTGTCGTCCCGCTGAAGCTGCTCAGCGTGGTGTTGTAGCCGGTGCCGACGTTAAAACCTTGGTTTGAGAGCGTGACCATGACGGTTCCGGTGCCGGTGATCGAGCCATGCTGAAAGAAGTAGCCGCCGGGATGGGTGCCCGCAGGATTTTGATTGAAAAAGTTGAGCGTGCCGCCGGAATTGACCAGGATGCTGTCGGAGGGCAGTTCGGAAACGTACAAACCGTCGCCGATTTGCAGTGTGCCGCCGTTGATCGTCGTTCCACCGGTATAGGCAAAACCCATGCCCGCCAGCGCTTGCGTGCCGGGGCCTGTCTTGACCAGGCTGAGCACGCCGCTGCCGCCGCTATTGTTCACGATCAGTCCGTTGTAGAAGTAGTTGGCGCCTACGGCCGTGTCAAGGGTCAGGGTGCAATTGCCGGCGCCGCCTTCGTTGTAGGTCGCTTCGATCAGCCCGCCGCGGTGGGCGGCGTTGATGCCGCCCAGGGTCAAGTTGTTGCCGTTCAGCTCGAGGCCGGCCCATTGGCTGCTGTAATTGCCGTTGAAGGTAATGACGGCCGAGGAACTGATTTGGTTGGTTCCCTTGAGGATGAGCCAGGTGGAATTCCCGCGCTCCGAAAGGTTGGCATTGTAGGGAGAGAAATTCATGGTCACATCGCCGGGGATGGCGGTGGCGCCGCCTGTCTTTTGCAGATATACGATGCCGCCATTAATCGTGGTGCCGCCGGTATAGTTGTTTGAGGTCGATCCTTTGAGGTAAAGCACGCCGGGGCCGGTCTTCGTCAACGAACCGCCGCCGACGGAGTCGGTAATGGCGTTGGAGAGGACGGCGTAATCGGTGGAGCGGTTGATGTCGTCGTTCACAAAAACAGTTCTGGCCCCGCCGTTGAGATCGAGAGGATTTTGAAAATCCACTACGCCGGCGGCATAGGTGGAGTTGAATTTGAGGAGGCCTTGGATTTGGGCGCCCCAGGTCAAGGTGTCACTGGCGCCGCCGACGTTGACGTTCAAGGTCCCGCCTCGGGCGGAGAAGCCGCCGCCGTTGGCCGTCCACTCAAAGGTGCCGCCGGAAGTACCCAGGGAGCGGGTGAAGTTCTCGGTGCCGCTGATCATGTTCGCCTGATAGACGCCGCCGTCGAGGCTGATAAAGCCCGAGCCGGGAATACCCGTGCCGATCGTCGCCTGCAAGGCCCCGTCGCTGATGACGGTCGTGCCCGAATAACCGTTTGAGCCGGATAAAAGAAGCAATCCCGGGCCGGATTTGATCAGGCTGCCGGAGCCGGTGATTACGCTCGGGAGGTAGGCATAGTCGTCCGCAACGGGATTGTCATCTACCGAGATGGTGCGGTCGCCGCCATTGAGATTGATGGGATTCTGGAAAGTCACCGTGGCGGTTGCCGAGGGGGAACTGAACTTCAGGGTTCCCACGATTTGGCTCCCCACCGATGTTCCCCAGGTCAGGGTGCGACTGTCGTTGCCGATGTTGACGGTCACGGGGTTGGAATAGGCGGCAAATCCGCCTCCGTTGACGTCCCATTGGAAGGCGTTGCCGCCGGTTCCCAATGCCCGCGTAAAGGAGTAATAGTTGCATTGCAGCACGCCGCCGTTGAGGCTGAGGAAGCTGTTGGTCGGCAGGCCAAAGCCGTCGTTGGCCTCCAGGGCGCCCTGGAGGATGGTCGTGGTGTTGGTGTACGTGTTATTGCCTGCCAGAACGGTGGTGCCAGCGCCGTTTTGCACGATGGGACCGCCGCCGCTGACCGTACCGAAGAAAACGGCGCGTATTCCGTCAGTCGGGACAAAGCTGAACGTGGCGGTGCTCGGTAGTGCGATCGTGCCGTAGAAGCTCGACGCCCTGCCGCCGATCGAGGTGGCATCATTGCCGCAACTGATCCCGCCGCTGCCGTAGAATGCGCCGGAATAGGTCCCGCCCGCGGCCAAGGTCAACGTGCCCGTGTTGATGGTGATGTCGCCGCCGTACGTGGAGGCGGCGTTGAACGTCAGCGACCCGGTGTTGTTTTTAATGATTCCGCCGGGCTTCGCGTAACTGTCGTTGGGACCGTTGGCCGCGCCGCCGCCGTCGATCAGGCCGTTGATGACAACGTTTCCGGCGCCGGCGACGGTCATGTCGCTGATAACGGTGTGCAAAGCGCCGTTGAAGGTGAGCGTTTTGCCGCTGGCGACCGTCCACGATTGAGGGCCGCCGATATAGAGTGGAGAACCGATCGTGGTGCTTTCGTTGGCGGCAATGCCGCCGGCGGTAACGGTTAGCGAGCCGCCGGTGAACGAGTAATTGGCCGAATTGATCGTCATGCCGTGGGCGATAACGGAGCCGCTGACGGTGACCGTTCCGCCGGTTCCGCCGAAGGTGGCGGTCGTTTCCTTGTTCTCCCAGGCGTACCCGCTCCATTTCGTCGAGTTGCCGGCCGCCCAGGTTCCCGACCCGCCGCTCCAAGTGGCCGAAGCCATGGCCGTGGTGTAATAGACTGGGCCGGCCACGCCCTCCGTATCCCATATCGACTCCGGTTGGGTGGCGTAGGGAATGTAGTTATAGCCGCTATAGCCATAGTCGGCCCCCCAGTTATTCTTGACAATCCAGTATCCACCGCCGGCGACGCTGGCATCGTCTTGATAACCCACGAGGACCACGGCATGAGCGCCGACTTCGCCACCTGCCCCCGCACCGTAAAAATCATTCATGGCGTTGCATCGTTGGAACAACGGACCATACTTCTTCAGGGCGTCTTTGACGGCCTCGGTGCTGGTCCCCAGGCCGAAGAGGGGGCCCCCGCTCTTCCAAACGTCGGTGGATTGTATCGGCCACTCGCTGCCGGTGGGAAGGAAAAGATTGGCTGGATCCGGGGGACACTCCGCCTGAGATACCATGCCGTGCGAGGCGGCATAGTAAATGGCCGCGTCGAAACTGTAACCGTTATAATAAGCGTTCCAGACGAGTTGCTGCTCGGACAAGTTGATCTGGGACGCCGCGCTGTGGTCGTTGCGCGTCAGCATGTACTTCGATTCCAGAAGGCCGCACGAGGCGAAGGCCCAGCATTGGCCCCCCCACACGTCAGGTTCATCGTCCCCGCCCTTCACGGTGGTTTGCCAGTCCTGCCAACTAAAACTGTCGGCGGTTGCCGTGGAGACGCCGAGAAAAACAGCGACTGTCGCAGTAAGGAGTACAATGGACAACCGAGGGCGCATAAAAGCCTTAAAAATCCTCATGGACGATGACTCCTGAAAGGATGTACCCTAATGGGGTCGTCCTGATGTATCTGGTGAGGTGCTGTGTTGATTCACCCACGTGAACCGGATCAATCCACTTTGCCAAGATATAAGGCTATCCGATTCGAATCCCGCCCGTCTATGCAAAGCAGCGCAATTGATTTTAGAAATTGCGTATTCCCGGATTGAAAGACAGATCTCCGACCAACTTGAGATCAATGATGGGGCTTGTCGAACGACCCCTCATGGGATTCTTCTCCCCACGGCTCAAGACGGCGTTCGGGATATGGTGCAATCCAGCGATCCGGCTGCAGGACTTCATGGGCGACGAGGACACGCGTCGATTCAACGGTCCGAGAGGCACTATTCGAGCCGGGAAACGGCAACCAAGGCGCGTCGGGAAGCATCAGGATGTCGCCTCAGATGTCATCAGTCGTTGATGTACGCCGGCTGGCCTTGTCGCTGCGGCCGACTCGAGCTTCCCGGATATCGTCGCCATGAGGGTGTTTGACGTTCCCCAAATGTTCTCAAATCACAGGTAATAGGCCTACGTTCTTGGGGACAATTTGGGACGACACTGGCCGTGCAAAGTCGATTTTAATAGTTATTCGCCCATGACAGATTCGTCGAAAGGCCCGTCGTGGCCGCTCCCTTCCCACACAAGATGAATCTCCAGATCGTCCGTGGGGCCGTTCACTTCAATCTCCAGACCGGAGTGCTCGTAATTTGCATATTTTTTTGGAGCGAACCATCGACGGGTCGTCGAACTGATGTGTTTACTGGCGTTGACGGCAACCGGATGTTTTCCCAACACGCATCCGTCGTTCTGCTCAAAACACGTCAGAGTAAAACGGCCGTTCTCGTCCAGTTTGCCTCCCGAAGCGCGGTTGCCTCTGGGAACCACTTGAATGGCGCCGACCGTCAGCGGCTTGCCGTCGATCAACACCCGGCCGGAAACCGGCACGCGGGCCGGCCGGCCGTCGCCACACCCGAAGGCAAAAAGAAACAAGAAAAACAGGCCGGGCCGGAAGCCGAAGCCTGCCGAATATTTTGTAGATGATGAACGTGGTATGAAACACATCGAGTTGCTGCCTTTATTCGCTAATCCGATCCCGTTTGGCCCGGGTGGAGAACGCTTGATAGACGGAGAGAGAGATATTCTCCTCAACAAATACCACGTGACCGTCGCCATAGACAAAATTCGCGCCTCCCCGATGCCCGCTCATAAACGCTCCGTTGAGCACCGCCCCCAAGGGGTTCGTAGTGAAGGTGCCCATCCCCGGCGGAGTGTTGACCGGATTGGTGGTATAACGGACCGAATGCATGCGCGAGCCGCAGCTCCAAAAGCAATGCGATTCCGGCGTGTGGACCGCGACCGCTTCGCCGACCAAAAACGTGTTGCTGACGCCGTCGGTCACCTCGCGGCGCAAGATCTTGCGTTTGTAGAGGAACATGCCGTTATTACGGACTTTGATGATATGGTCCACGTCGTAATCGGGGCCCAGGGTGCCGCCCGACATGGCGTAGTTGCAGGTGGCGATGGGATATCCATAAGATCCGCCGCTTTCCTTTTGTTCAGTATAGGGTTGGGAAGTGTCGCTGGGACAGACAAACACCGGAGGGCGCTGTTTCACCGCAAGCCGGTTCTTGGGACTGGTGGTGTTGCCCGTGCTTGTGTTCCAGAGGCAATCCAACTCCATACTTTTGTAGAGCGGATTCAATTCGAGATAGGGCAAAATCAATACAAAGGCGCTGGTGCCGTTGCGTTGTTCCGGACGGTCGTATTCGCATGGTTCCAGGGTAATGCCGTCGCAGCCGGCCCGTCCGGGGGGATAACGCTTCATGGCGGCTTCGTATTGCTCAATCGCCAGGCCGATCTGCTTGAGGTTATTGGTGCATTGCGAACGTCGGGCCGCCTCGCGGGCCGCCTGGATCGCCGGCATAAGCAACGCGATCAAAATCCCGATGATGGCGATGACCACCAACAACTCGACCAATGTGAAACCGCTCGATCTTCGCCGTCTGGATTGATTGAAGTTCCTTTCCATATCTGAATTCCGCATAATCAATTAATGTCATTTTTCGCAATGATTATGCCGCATCCCGCCGGGCGGACGAACTTGGAAGGCAATCCGATTCGTCCGCCCAGGCGAGATGCAAAATTTCTTCTCTGTTCCGGGAGAGTTATTGCAGAATGCGGTAGGCCCGCCGGCCGACAAGGCCGAACAGACCAAGCAATAACAGCAGCCATGTGCCGGGTTCGGGAACCGGTGAGGCCGCGGCCGCAACCGTGCCGCCGCCGATCACCAGGCTGCCTTGCGTGATGCTGGCCGCCGTCAGCGAAGCGGAGCCGAACACGCTCGTCGTGCCCGTGCCTTCGATCACGCCCACCGTGTGGGCGCCGCTGGTGACTTCCAAATCGGCATTGTTGGCGATCAACGAGGCGACGCCGATCTGGCCGCCGGCGACCAATTCCAGAACGCCGGCCGAGACCGTGGTATCGCCGGAATAGGTATTGGCGCCGCCGAGGACCAGTGTGCCGGCCTCATCCTTGGTGAGTCCGCCGGTCCCGGCCAATGCGTTGCCTAGCGTCAGTGTGGTCCCCTCGGCCGCCAGCACGGTCAGCGTTCCGGAGAGCGTGCCGCTGGGGCCGGCAAACGTGCTGTCGCCGGAGGCGTTATCGAGCGTTCCCCCGGAGGCGCCCACGTCCAGCGATTTCGTCTGGGTGGCGGTGTTGTCGGAGAGCTTCAAGGCGCCGCCGTCGAGAGTCAGCGTCGAGGAACCGAGGTCCGTACTCCCCGAAACAGTCAGCGTCCCCTCGCTGACGGTGACGTCGCCCAGGCTGGTGGCGCCCAGGTCAATCAGCTCGATCTCGTTGGCGCCGGTCTTGGTCAGATCGTTGCCTCCGCCGGCCAGGTAGCCGCTTTGCCACGTGCTGCCCTTCGTGGGGCCGTTGACGTTCCAATCGGTATTGCCGCCGAAGGTGGCGGGACCGGTCAACGTCACGTAATAGAGGTCCGTGCTCCCGGAGCCGTTATTGACGATCGCCCCGCCGCCCTGGACGCTGATCGGCTCCTGACGGAGGTTCTGGCTGTTGACATCCAGCGTTCCGCCGTCAACGAGCGTGCCGCCGACCGTGCTTCCCAGGGCGTAGCGGGTACCCGCCTTCAGCGTGCCGCCGGTGATCGTCACCGTGCCGTTGAAATCGTTGATCCCGGTATTTTCGATGGTCAACGTACCGGTTCCGCTCTTCGTGATGCCCGTCCCGCTGGAGATCCGGCCGTCGCCGTTGAAGGTGTAATCCTGTGATGAGTCCACCGTGATCGAGGCGGGGAAGAGCGTGCCGGCGAGGGTGACCGTGGTGTTCGACGACGTGTCGTCGAAGAGGACGGCGTCGGCCTGGTAGAACTGCTCCGTATCGCTGTCCCAGGCATAGGTGGTTATCACGTCCCAACTGGGTATGGATCCCGACCAGGTCAGGTTGGCATTCGAGCCGTCCACGTCGAGCGTGATCAGACCGGAAAGTGAGGTATGGTTCAGCGTCAAGGTATATCGGGTATTGTGGTTTGGATCCAAGGCAAATCCCCCGCCGTAGCCCAAATTGTTTTCTGCATAGGCGTTCAACAGGGTATAGGTGACGCCGGACTCCAGGGAGGTATAAGGAATGATCAGCACCTTCGAAGTCGAGGAGCCGTCCAGGTTCAGGTTGCCGACGACCTGGAGCAAGTCGTTCTGGGGACTGGTATGATCGTCGGTGAGTTTGAATTGGAGGATCTCTCCGCCGAAATCCAGGTCCAGATTGCCGTTGATGGTCATCGTACCGCCGGGGAGGTTGAACGTCACGTCGCCCGTGGGGAGGGCGGCAACCACCACGCCGCTGGGCGAAATGGTTGATCCGGAGGTCAAGGCGACATTGCCGGTGACCGTGCCGGGGCCGATGAGATTTTGGGTGCCGCCCACATAGAAATCGGGAGAGATGCCAGTGACGTTGAAGCTGGCCGTAGCCGAGTGGAGGGCAATCACCGGGGTATTTCCCAGGGAGCCCGTATCGACGTTGAGAACCAGGGTCCCGTCGTAGATCTCCGTTGGCCCGGTAAAGGTCGAGTATCCGGTCAAGGTCCACGTGCCGGGATCGATCTTTTCCAGACTGGTGATCCGATTGGATCCCGTCCCATCGACAATGTATCCGGTGACGGTTCCCGAAGTTCCCGTGTCGCCGCCAAGGACGAGGGGTCGGAGGGTATTATCGTCGATGTTGTAAATGGAGCCTCCCAATTCCAGGGAGCCCCCGGCGATTTTAATCAGCGTGCCGCCCGCTCCGCCGTCGAGCTCGAAATTGCCGTTGATCTTATTGTCGCCGGCCGTGTTGCGGATCAAACCAGGGCCGTCGTACCGGAAGGGGGTGCTGCCGGAACCGCTGGTTCTGAAGTTTTCCCAGATCTCGAGATTGCCGAGCGAGCCGTCCAGTTCCAACCGACCGGCGGCTTGTCCGCTGTTATGGGAATAAATATTCGTTCTACCGGCCGTGCTGCCGAAAGCGGTGCTGGACGTCGCAACGACCACGCCTTGATAGATGCCGCAGGCGCCGTCGAAAGAATTGTTGCCCGAGAGGGTGACCACGGCGTTGGGAAGCAAATCCCTGTTGGAGGCATTTCGTCCGAAATCAATGCCTCCCGAGCCGCTGATCGTATTGTCAAGCTCGTAGGCCTGATCGCTGTTGAAGACCACGGCGCCATTGGTGACGATGTCGCCCGGTCCCGGCTTGCCGGTAAGTTGGCCGCCGGTCACTCCGAACTGCAATTTGCCCTCGGTGACGGTCAACGTGCCTTGGGCAAGGATGTCCGAGGTCACGTACACGGTATTATCGCCCACCTTTTCGAGTTCACCCGTTCCGTCAATGACTCGATCGACCGTAAAGTTGTCTGAGCCGCCGAGTTGGAGCTTGGCGCTGGTGGTGATGGCGGGCATTCCGGCCGAAAGGTCCATATCGGCGGCGGAGTCTACCTTGAGGGTGCCGCCGCTGATCACGACCGGGCCGGTGAAGGCGGAGTTGTCCCCGGACAGCTCCAGGAGTCCATAGCCGGAGGGGCTGGCGACCTCGAGCGTTCCGCTGCCCGAGAGGTCGCTGGCAAGGGTCCAGGTGTCATCGCGGCTGATGGCCATTGTTCCACCACTGAGCGCGATGGTGCCGGTGAAGGTGTTGGTGCCGTAATAGGCGAGGGTCCATTTTCCTGTGCCTTCCTTGACGACGGTGATGTCCCCTTCCAGATCACCAAAGCCGGCGAATGTATAATCTTGCGTGGAGTTGACGGTCATGGCGGCCGGTGCCAGGGTCGCCATCAGATTCACGTCGGGCGAGTTGGATCCGGTGTTATCAAACGTAACGGAATCCGTGTTATAAAACACTTCCCCGCCCGACCAATTGGCCGAGGTTTGCAAGTCCCAATCGTTGCTGATGCCGTCGCCCACCCACGTAAGGTCCAAGGGACCTCCGGTGACGTCGAGATTGATCTCGTTCGGAACGGATTGACTCAGCACGGCGGACTGCCGGGAGCCGACGAGGCCGGGAACGTTGACGGTCAGATACGAGACATTGCCGCTGAGCGTTCCCGTATAGTTGAACAGTCGATAACTGCCCGCCTGGAGTGCGCCGTCCAGCATGGCGATCTCGATGGTTCCACCGTTCAGGGCGAGATCGCCCGTGACGGAAATCAGGTCGTTCACGCCGCTGCCGACGGTGTTGTCATCAGCGAGGTCCCACGGCAACGAAGCGCCCAATGCCACGGTGAGATTCCCGTTGAAGGAAAGTGTTCCGGGCGTATCGGTGAATTCCGACAAGAGCGCGTTAGCCGTGCCGCCGGGCGATAGGACCGTGCCGCTGGAGGTTGCTACGTTGCCCACGACCAGACCGCCGCCGCAGAGGGTTTGGGTGTCGGACAGCGTCAGGCCGACGGCTGAAATATTGAGCGTCCCGGTGTCGCCCACAAAGATCACGGGAGAGTCGTCCAACGCGGCGGAGGCGTTCGTGGTCAGCACGAGGGATCCCTCAAAGACGCCCGTGTTGCCGAAGTAGTCGATCCCCGCGCTGTCGTAGGTCAACGTACCCGATCCCAATTTGGACACCCTCCAGCTTCGATCCGTGGCGGTACCGGCCATGGTCCCCGTGATGACGGTGTTGCCCTCGCCGAGGAACTGGATCGAACGGACGCCCGATTCGGACTGATCGATCGCGGACTCGATGGTCAACAGACCGCTGGTGGATTCAACAGTGAGGTAGGCGCCGCCCGTGCGGGGATAGATTCGCCCCTGGAGGGTGTTGTTTCCGATGCTGCGGACGTGCGGCGTGTCGCTGTAAGAACCATCTCGCATCTGGCACTGAAACCGTTTATCAATGGTGACGCCCCCGGTCAACTCCACGATTCCGCCGTAGTCGGAGCCGCCCGGGATGTAGACGCGCGTGTCTGCCGTACCGTCGTTGTATCCTGCCGCACCGGAAACGGTAAGACGCACAATCGATTCGTTGTTGACCGTAAGGATTCCGGTAAACGTGGAACTGTTATCCGCGGTGAAAACGACAGTTCCCGATTTGACGTGCATGTTATGGTCTCCGGTGATCGTCCCGTTGACCGTGACCGTATTCGTTTCGCCGTAATAATACAAGGTGGCGTTGCCGAGCGCGAAATCGCCGTTAAAGACGATGTTGCCCGAGTTGGCCCAGAGGTCCGGCCCGGTCGTAAAAGCCACGGGGGCATTAAAGGTTTGGGTTTCCGTGCTGTTGTTGATGATGGCTTCGACGTCAGAGTCCAGCGTCAAGACGCCGGTGCCCCCGAGGGTGAAGGCGTCGGCGTTGCTGTCGAATGTGATGGAATTATAAGTCGGGGACACGGAAGTGGTCTGGGGATCGGTTCGGACGTCGCCGGTAAACACCACGTCGTCGGTAGTCAAAGGAAGGGCGTCGCCGTCCCAGTTTTCCGCGGTTCCCAAACTGCTGTCGATCGTGCTGCCCCCGTCCCAGACCACTGCCGCAGAGACGATGTTGGTTGTCGGGAAAATAATCATCCAGGCCATCAATGAAATTTTTATATGCTTCATAAGGCACCTACCAGGGAAAGAAGACCAGAAAACGATGTGTCAACCGCTTTGCCTTTGTTGTTCCACTCCACAATAGACAAAAGCACCAAGCCCTCTCTGTTCCGACTCGACGCGTCGTTTCGCTACCTCCTGTTATAGAGGATGAAAAGGATAATAAACCGATTGTGCCTCTTCATTCCACCATGCAAGGCATTGATTTTAGCCGATCGCAAAACAAAATATTACGTCACCGGTATGTGCGCAGGGATTTACCCACGGCAACCCAAAAATCCATGAGCCTCTTCTCGTGTTTAGGGATTCTAACGAGAAGGATGCGAGTTCTGGGCGGAAAGCGGTTTTCCCCCTTGATCGCGATCTTGCTCGGAGCCGTTTCCTGTTTTGTTGCGCATCTCAGTCATATCGCTGCATCCAAAGGCCTGCCACTCGACACGCAGCGCCATCGGATTCGGGCTCCTGTAACCGGCGGAAATGCCGTTGAATACGTCGATTTCAATTCGATTGATCCCCCGAACAAACCCTTTGCGGATTTCTACGACGTGAAACGTCTGAAATTTCTGACCGGTCATGTTGTCCACCCAAGGCTCGATGGAAACGGGTTTGCCGTTGAGACGCATGGCCTTCACGCCGTTGTCCGCCAGGATCTGCGCCACGACGCTCACGGTCGTTGGATCAAATCCCGTCAGATCGAAGGTCGTCTCGAAAGTGAATACCTTGTTTCGCGGCACGCTGCGGCGGGTGCCGCCTTTGACGGAAATCCACTGTGAATTTTCCGGCGCATTGTCCAAGTACCGCACGTTGGGTAGGGTAACGAATGCCGGCTGCGGCCAGGGGCCGATGGATTTGGGACCCGCCGTGATGCGCCAGTTCGAATCCTCGTAGCCAATCACGAAGCCTTTTCCGGTGTTCGGCAAATCAAGCGTCCGATAGGGACGGACGTTGTGGAACTGGTCCACAAACCGATTTCCCTCGGCTTCAAACCGGTCGAATTCGCCTTTGGACGTATTGACCCGGATCGCCTCCCCGGACCGCAGCAGCAACGGCTTTTCGTGTTCACGGCCCGGTTGCAGGGATTTCGCCAGTACCGAACCATCCAACACGTGGGCCTCAGTCGAATCGTGTGACTCAGCCGAAACCGCAAATCGCGTTCCCAGATCGGTAATCTTCAATCCACGGGCTTCGACGACAAAGCCTGTGGCCCATTTGGCCACTTGCACGGTGAGTTTACCCGTGAGGAGCTGCACAAGCCGGTCGTCCATCAACACGATGCTGCAGGGCGACTGAAGGACCACGTCGGCGCCGCAGGTCATGCTGATCTGCGCTGTACCGGTCCGGAGTTCCAAGTGCGTTCCTTGTGGCAGTAATTGTCCGACCTGATAGCGGGCGCCTTCCGACCAACTCGCGTCTCCGCTCGCGCTGTACAAGGCGGCCACTTGTTGCGGTTGTCGGACGAGTTGAATCAGGTCGTTCGGCGCTGCCGTTTTCAACGCGTTCCCCGGCACGTCCTTCGCCGTTGACTTCACGGCGTCCTGTGATTGGGCGACGGGGCGGATGGTGGGTTTTGAATGACTCCAGAACACTGCCGAAACGGCCACAACGATACTCACGGTTGCCATCACGAGGCCGCTCATGAGGACGTAAAACCAAGGGCTTGCGGGCGGCGTTGCCGTCGGCGCTACGGGCAACGGCAATCCCGCCGTGGCAGTCAGGTTCCCAAGGGCCTGTCGCTCCGCCGAGGACGTGGCCACGAGAACTCGGAGATCCGCGTCGAGTTGCATGTACTTCACCCATAGAGCACACGCCTCGTCGCTCTCGCTGAGCAATGTCTCCAACCTCGCCCATGAATCGGCTCCCAGTCGCCCCTCGCAGGCTGCACAGGCCAACTCGAAAAGTTCGAGGGAATGGGGATAGTTATCCATCGGCGACGCTCCTTGTCAGCGTTTTCTCGATACATGCCAGAAGCGCGCGTCGAATGCGGCTCATCGCCTGGTAGATTGCGTCAACTGTGCGCCGCTTCTCGACCGCCACTTCTTTCATGGTGCGACCGCCCGCGTAGCAAGACTCGACAAGTTGCTGATCCGCCTCCGGAAGGCGATCGAAGCAACGGTTTAGGGCTTCGGTGCGAGCCAAATACAATTCCGTCTCTTCGCGTTCGTGGACCTCTGCGATTTGTTGAAGCAACTCCTCGCTGAAGAAGGTCCGCCGGCGGCTATTGACGCGAATGAAATTGAGTACGGTATAGTGTGCGAATCGCGTTGCCCAACGGCCGAAGTCGCCGTCGGGATCGAAATCGTCGAATTTCTTCCAAAGTTGGACGGCGGTCTCCTGGAACAAATCCTCCGTGTCCGCCTGGTTATGGACGAGAGAATAAATATAGCCGAAGATCCGACCGCGGCTGTGATGAAGCAACGTCGTAAAACGAGCGGCCTTCGCACTTTTTGATTCTGACGGTCCCAACCCAACTCCCTTTGACTCGTGAGGCCCCTGGGGTATCCCCCAAAAAATTATTGTACGCTGGCCGCAAATCCTGAGGAAAAAAATGCGGAAATACAGAGGATGAAGAGAGCGATCAGTCGTAACATCATGTTGCGTAAAAAGATAGGACAATCACCCCATTTGTCGCCAAGGGCAACTTCCCAGGAGACGAATACGCCCTGGATAGCACTGAGTTGTACTCTAGATGCCGGTTCGCATCTGCCGCAAAAAGGTTATGCGAACCGACGCGGAATTCGTATTGGCCGTTGTCGGTCATCAGGCATGTTCGACAAAACGGCGCTGTACCGCGCCCTCTAATGACAGATCAACACGTGAGACCCGGATCCGATTCCATCCACAAAGTAACTCCCTTCGTGGCTTGTCACTTTTAGATCCTTGCCGTCTAACGTGATTGTGGGCGACGGATTTCCCCGGTACGGCAGTCCCACTTTGGCCGTGACGTTTACCGGAATGTCAACGTTCAGGATAAATGTTTTGCCGCGCTCATTCTTCAAGGAGACCTTAATCGGACCACGGATGGTAGGGATCGTACCGGAAGCGGACCGCAGTGTACCCGGTTGCGGCCGGATCAGCACCTTGCGGAAGCCGGGTTCCAGGGGACGGACGCCGAGTACGTATCGCGAAATGATATTGGCGGGAGCCGCTCCCCAGCCGTGATTCCAGTCCTGATTGGGCTTGAAGCGATCATCCCAGGCTTCCAGCGTGATGGTGGATCCGACCCGGAGCATGTTGTACCAACTGCGGAGGCCCTTGGAAGTCATCCGCTCCAGGGCGACCTCATCGCGTCCGGCGTGATAGAGCGCTTCAAGCAGGTATTGCGCGCCGTACACGCTGCAAGCCATGCCGCGCGAGACCACGTAATCGGCGACTCGGTCCATCCGCTTCTCGGGGACCAGGTCGAAAGCCAGCGGCATCATGTTGGCGTGAAGCGACGCATGCTTAGAACCTTCCCCGTCGACGTAGACGCCTCGTTGGGGATCGAAAAACACTTCATTAAACGCAAGCTTGACCTGAGCCGCCTTCTTCCGATACTCAGCGGCGTCGCGCTTCTGGCCGATTGCATTGGCAAGATCGACCATCTCCACGAGTGTCCTGTAGTAAAAGGCGTTAACGACCGTGTTCACCGCCCGGAAGTCGAAATTATCACGTTCTACCGCGGGCCAATCGACGATGTCCTTGAGTCCATCGGTATTGAGCAGGCCGTCGCTCCGGGCGTATTGCTCCAAGGTTTTCTTGGATTTCAGAATGCGGTAGTTCTGAATCAAGGATTCCTTGTCGCCGGTATACATGTAGTCTGCCCAGGCCATAAAGACGCTGTGGTGTTTCCATTCGGTGGGCCAGGTGGGGTGCCGCAGAGAGTACTCGTGACTATAACGGGCCAACGTATACTCGCGATCCGTCGCATAGTGGGAGAGTTGATTGATATACGAATCCGCCTCGTAGGGGATCCGCTCTCGGTCGCCGGCGGAGTACACGCCGGCGAAACTCGTGGCCTTCATGCTGTACTTGCACAGCGCCCAGACGTTATCAAGAACCCGGCTGGACGATTGGAAGCTTGATGCTTCCTCGTCAAAAGGATAGTGTACGGCAACCTGGCGAATCATCGACGCGGTAAGGTTCGCCGGACCGTTGACAATCTCCACGAATCGGAACGGAGCGACCGTGCCTATTTCCGCCGGCAAGAGCACGGCATCGGCGCCTGTGTTCCGGCGGTCTCTGGGCGGATGGACGTAGAAACATCCATCTTCTTCGGGCTGAGCATTCGCATCCAAAACCACCCGATAATAGCGTACGCTTCCGCCCGGCTTCCTATTGATGCCGCAGTCATCACCGCGTTCGCCGAAGTGGACTTCCAACTGCGCTGTCGGCTGAGGCAGGTTCAATTTGAGATAGCCGAAGGCCACTTTCCCAAAATCGATGAGATAGCGCCCGGGATTTTTCTTCAGAATCTTCCGCGGAGAAATCTCGGTCTGGCAAAGAGGATATCGAGAAGTGCAGTAGCCGTCGAGAAAACCGTCCATGGTGAATTTCTGAGGAGCTGCCCAAGGGCTTTCGCCGCCCAGACTGCGCCACGTTTTGACCGTCCAGTAGCAGGTCTGACGCGGGGCTAGCGACTTGCCACCGTATGAGACGTTGATCGACGACGCGGAATCAACCTTGCCGCTGTCCCACATGTCGCCTTGCTTTTTCTCAAGTGATGCCAGACTGGTCGAGACCAGAATGCGATACGCGGTCTGAACATCGTTGGGACGGGGCGAGTGGGTAATCCAGCCGAATTCCGGCTCGCGGTCTGCAACGCCGATCACCGCGGGACCTTGAAGAAACTCCACCATCAGGCCGTCGGGCGCTTCGCCCACCGTATCCGGGCCGCAGAGGATCGCGCTTGACACGAGAATCGTCAAAAAACACGGCGACATCATGTTGCTCCCCCGGCAAATCACTTGATCGTGAAGATGAATTGGTTCTGCTCGTCTGTTTTGTGCTCTTCATAGAGCGGACTATAGGTTCGCGCTTGGACGGTCTTTCCATCGGGCCGGAACTCCAACAAGCGGAGCCATGCCCCGCCCTTCAAGGGCTGCCGCTGGTAATTGACCGACATTTCGTTGACCAGATTCCCATGATCGCCCTTGCTGACCTGGAATCCCAGGCCGTCGCCCGCTATATGGCCGTTGATGACCATGAAGAGGTTGGCATGTTTGCGGAGGAGCTTGTTCCACATTTCCTCGCCGTCGTTGACGCCGCCGGCGGTCCCGTACTTATGGGGATTGCCTTGCTGTGTTTTTTCCTTCTTCGCCCAATCCAGTCGCGTTGAATCGCAATACAGGTAGGCGTGCGTAAAGACGATGGCCTTGCGGTCCGAGTACTTCTTCAGGATCTGGTCGGCCCATTGCAGCGTGGCGTCCCGCGGTCCGAATTCCAGGCCGACGATGATCCACTTGATTCCGCCCGCTTCGAACAGGTGATAGTTGTTTTCGATGTGTCCCGGCGCCATCGTTCCGCCGAAGGTGGGCCAATCTTGGAATCGGCTGGGGGGAAAGTAGTTGTTGATTCGTGTCGAGCGGTCCTTCGCGTTTCCCTGGGCATAGTCGTGATTTCCCGGGACGAGGGCATAGGGGACGACTCCGTCGAGGATCCCCAGGCCTCGGGAAGCCCGTTTCCATTCCTTCGGTGTGTTATGGTTGGTCAGATCGCCGTTTTGCAATACGTAAACGATGTTGTGCTTTTCCTTGTTCTCGACGATCCATTGCGTCTGCAGCCGGGTCAGCCCGGGGTAGTAGGTCGAGTAGTGCTGAATGTCCGGCATGATCGCAATGGTCCACGAACCGGGCACGAACGGCGCGACCGGCGGCTTCGATTTCTTGGCGGCGCTCTTGCCCGCGACCTTCTCGGCCTTCACCGGATCGGCCGCTTGAGCCCATCGGCCGACCGAGAGGGGCGTCAGCAGGGTGGCGGTTCCTAAAAAGATGCTGAGGAACGTGCGTCTTTTCATGAGGTCAATTTCCTTAGTGTTGTGTGATTGTAACGGGCCTCACCGGTTCATTATACAAAACCGCCCTTCATTCTCTACCAATCAAGTTGAGTCTGTTCTCGGCAATTCCCGAGAACAGACTCATGATTACCCGCAAGTCGGGGACTTGTGAGGTCTCGACATTAGCCACTTTATCGACCGGCGGCATTTCTCCGGGAAACACGCTCGAAAGCGGTGGGCTCCATGCCGCCTGCAAAATTCAGTAGCGTCGTCGATGACGAAATATCAATAATAGCCCGCAACCCATCGCCAGCAGCAGGAACGTCGAAGGTTCAGGGATGGTGCTAATGCTAATTCCATCCACGGAAAACTTCCGAATATCGTCATACTCATCTGCCGGCACAGTTTTATTTTTCTTCGTCAGAAAATAGAGAAAGGTTTTGGCGCCAGAGCCGGTACGAAAGCCCATGTTGTTTTGGGTGAAAGAAGCCGTTCCGTCATCGACCGTCGCGTTCCAGGTGCACAACGATGGATCGGCATTGGGAAATACATCAATTGTGAAATGGTAAGTTCCACCGGTAGTCAGCGCGATTCCCGTGCTGATCAGTCTGGTGGGATCGGGATCAAATGCAGAACCGTCGCTTAGTCCACTGTAGAAGGCCCACATCTTGACAGCGCCGGGATTAGTGTAATCACCATCGGCGCCATAGGTGTAAATCGACCAGGAATTGTGGGTTCCGGTGTCATTGTCTCCACCTTCTCCCTCGGCGATTACGTACCGATCATGATAGTCGTTGAACGTTGAGTTCTCCGAGTCGACGTCTTCGTCAATTCGGTAGGTCAACTCGACGCGATAGGGTTGCGTCTGGTCGACGCCCGTGCTGAAGTCTCGCGTCAGGGCGTAGCGGCTTCCGGTGGTGCTCGTCGGACTTGGGATGATGACCGCCGATAGGTAGTTGCCCCCGTCGGGAATCGGTCCCCCGGAACTGAGAACGGTGTTCTGTGTTGGGGGCGCCGTGCTTGCGTTGTTTTCCAACCAGGGCGAGTTCCAACCGTCACCGGAAGTCCCCAAGTAGCCGTCGGGCACGGCGTCAGTTCCGCCGTCGAAGTTGGCAATCACGTCGGCCTGGAGTCCGCCCAGCCCGGCCAAACAGGCTATCATGAAAAACATGCCAGCCAATGCGCTTCCGGGTGTGCAATACCGAGACCAGTTGCCGTATTTTAAAAGTGCAATCATCTGTCTCCTCCAATGAAGTGTTAGGATAATGGGACAAGTTTTTTCAACTACCTCTTCTGCGAGTTACCTTTCGGGCCGAGTCGGCGCCGGTTCGGGAATACCGTGGACGATGTCGGCAAAAAACCGTTGGCTCGCTTCGATGTCTCATACGAAGGTTTTTCGCTGCCTCCCGGAATCAATCCTCTGTAGCCGCCTGATTGCGGGCGTGAAAAAAGATACAGCCGGAGGTCCGGCCGCGATTACGATTTAACAATACCGTGAACCGGAATGCCATCGCACAGTTGGATTCTGTCGGTCTCAATGCAACGCTCTTTTTTACTCGTAAGATGTTTTGGAAGATAATCTCCCTCTGTGAAAATGTTGTACGCTGGCCACAAATCCTGAGGGAAAAAATGCGGAATTATGGATAATCGGAGACGGAGAGTAGTCGCAATATCAAGAAGAGCAAGGAGATAGGACGATCGTGAGGATACACACCGACAGGAGATGACCTAGGCAATCCAGTACGACCGCTGGCACGATTGCCAGAAGGAGGGAATCCCCCCGGATGAACTCACCCTTTGCCACCCAGTTGGGTTTTGCGGCTGCCTTTGCCCTTTCCGAGGCTCGGACGACCGTCTCGCGCGATACTCCAATTTGTGCCATCTGGTGCCATCTGGGGTCAGGTCTTGAGTTTTAACCTTTGGCATTGTCGGTGAAGATCAGAATCGCCACCGGCTTGAATTGTGTGGTCTGCTGATTCAACTAGCCGATCTCGTGCAATGCAACTTCTTGCGCTGCAAAGCGCCCGTGATTAATCCAAGCGTTTTTCCTGGAAATTGGGCCACCGCTTCTGTTACAATTGGCCCGACGTATTTTCGTGCAAATACCCAAAAACCGGTACGGAATGAATCGAGTGAATCACGCCTTCGGCGTTGAAGCGGAGATACTCTGTCATGAAAGCGTCCGAAAGCAAACATGAAAAGAATTATTCGTGCGAAACCCGCATTTTGTTCCCCAACCGCCCTTTGCGTATTCGCGCCTTAGCGAGAAACTTCTTGTTGATGATAACGATAAACATTATGCCCCCGTATTTGACCAAATCGCCTTCACGTTACCCAAAAACCATACGATAATATATCGTAAAACTAGACCATTCAAAGAGATACATCAACAGACCAACAATCGTAAACATGCGGTTACCTCCACCCGGAAAGGTGGTAAAAAGAGACATTTCATGACGTTTTCTGCATCGGATTGATATCAATGACTTCCATGAAGAGCACATGCATGACGTTGATTTTTCTCTCGCTCGGACTGCTGACCTCATTCGCCGCAACCGGCGAAGCGGCCGAGCAGGCCCCGCGGCCGAATATCGTGCTCATCCTGGTCGACGACATGGGTTTCTCCGACCTCGGCTGTTACGGCGGCGAGATCGATACGCCGAACCTGGACCGGTTGGCCCAAGGCGGTCTGCGATACACCCAGTGCTACAACGCAGCCCGGTGCTGTCCCACCCGGGCCAGCCTGCTGACGGGGCTCTATTCGCACCAGACGGGCATTGGATACATGGCGCACGTGGACACCGGCAAACCGGGCTACCGCGCCAACCTGAACCGCCAATGCGTCACCATCGCCGAGGCCCTGCGGTCCTCCGGCTACGCGACCTACATCGCCGGCAAATGGCACGTCTGCCGCGATTTCGCCCCGTCGGGACCCAAGCACAATTGGCCCCGGCAACGCGGCTTCGACCGCTTCTTCGGCACGCTGATCGGCGTGGGCAGTTATTGTGATCCCCTGACGTTGACCAAGGAAAACGAACCGGCCACACCCGAGGGCGATTTCTATTACACCGAGGCCATTACCCGGAAGACCATCGAGTACATCCGCGAGAATCCCCAAGAAAAGCCCTTTTTCTGTTACGTGGCCTACACCGCGCCGCACTTTCCGCTACACGCCCGGGCGGAAGTGATCGCAAAATACCGCGGCCGATTCACGGCGGGCTGGGATCGGCTCCGCGAGGCGCGGCGGCAACGGCTGGTCGAACTCGGCATCATCCGCCCCGATTGGAAACTCTCGGCCCGCGATCCGAGCGTGACGGCCTGGGAGGAGACTCCCGAGCAGGCCTGGCAACAGAGCCGGATGGAGGCCTACGCCGCGGCCATCGACCACGTGGACCAGGGCGTCGGAGAACTGGTGGACGCGCTGGCCGAGACCGGCCGGCTGGACAACACGGTAATATTCTTCCTCTCCGACAACGGCGGCGAGGCCCTGGAGCATCCCGGCGGGATGATCGGCACGACCGGCCGGCCGTGGGCCGTAATGCGCTACGTGCCGCTGTTTACGCGCCAAGGCGAGCCGGTCATCGCCGGCGACATCCCGGGTGTCCGGCCGGGACCGGCCACAACGTACGCCGGATGCGGTTCCGCCTGGGCCAATCTCAGCAACGCGCCCTTCCGGCGGTTCAAGACGTTCGTCCACGAAGGGGGCATTGCCACGCCCTTGATCGTCCACTGGCCCGGCGGCATTCAGGCCCGGGGTGAACTGCGGCGCCAGCCCGTCCACGTGATCGACTTCCTGCCGACGATTCTCGACTTGGCCGGCGCCGAATATCCGAAAACGTACGCTGGAGAAACGATCAAACCGCTCGATGGGATCAGCTTTGCGTCATCTTTTCAGGATCAGCCGCTGCCCGACCGGCCGCTGTTTTGGGAGCATCGCGGGAACCGGGCCGTGCGAGACGGCCGCTGGAAGCTGGTCGCCGCCCACGGCGGGCCGTGGGAGCTTTACGACGTGCAGGCCGACCGGACGGAGACCCGGAACCTGGCCTCCCAACGCCCGGAGATCGTCGCCCGACTGAAGAAGCTCTATGCAGAGTGGACAGATCGATGCGGCGTGATGCCCTGGGACGATCTCGAAATTCCGTTTATTCCGCCGGAAAACAATCCGCTGACCCGGACCCGGAAGGAGTTGGAGCACTACTTCAAGGAACTTAAGGCCCGCGGCGTCAAAGCGCCCTTTCTCCAGCGGCAGCCGGAAAAGGCCGCCCCCTGATGCGACGGCGTTCCCTAGAAATCTCCGCCGCCGGAGACCGTATCCTTGGCCGCCCGGGTAAAGAGCGAGACGTAGGCGTCCGGGTCGATCTGTTCGGTGAGGAAGTGGACCGTGGCGTCGCCGTAGCAGAAGTTGCAGCCGCCGGGATGGAGGCTGTAGGTCTCGTTGTTGTTCGTGCAGTTGATAAACAGCGTACCTTCAAAGCAGCCGTAGTTTTCCCAAGTGGTGCGCTGCACGACGTAGTAATTGTCGGGGTCGGCCCAACAGGGTCCGGAACAGTCGTAATCCAACAGCGACCGCCGCCGATAGCACCGCGGCCGACCGCCGTCCTCGAAAAACATCAGCGACTGGGAAAGGCCGTCCTTGACGTCCTTCAGCCGCACGCGGTCGGTGTCGTAAAAAATGTACAGGACGCTCTTGAATTCCAGGCGGGGCTGAATGCTTCCCGCGGCAATCAACGCGTTGGCCACGGGCCCCTGAATCATGCCGCAGATCGAGTAGTCCGTGACGTAATGCCGTCCGCCGGACGCCGTCGGACAAACGAACAACGACACGGTGCTTTCCGAGACGGGCCGATTCTCCGTGCTGTCGAAATTCTGGTCGTAGTGGAACCGCTTGTGGAGCTGATTCAACTCAAGATAAGGCAACAGCAGGACGTGGATGCTATATTCGGGATGATTGTGCCGGGGCGGAGGGAGCCGTTTATAGAGGATCTCGTATTGCAGGATCGCCAACCCGATCTGCCGGAGGTTGTTCGCACAGTGCGTCCGCCGCGCCGCCTCCCGGGCCGACTGGACGGCCGGCAGCAGCAACGCCGTCAGAATCCCCACGATCGCAATCACGACCAGGAGCTCCACCAGCGTAAAACCGTCATGGCCGGTCGAGGCGGGTTTCATAGATCTGGTGCCCT
The DNA here is from genome assembly GCA_016936015.1 of Pirellulales bacterium. Classification (GTDB taxonomy): domain Bacteria; phylum Planctomycetota; class Planctomycetia; order Pirellulales; family Thermoguttaceae; genus JAFGPV01. The sequence goes on along the minus strand of JAFGPV010000077.1, from coordinate 14,119 downwards.
TGCATTGTCCCGAGAGAAGCGAAATCCAGAAAACGCGGCCATTATACCCCGTGACGGGCCCGATTGCGATTCTCGGGCGATAAACTCCGCCGGATATTCCGCCCGATTCCGTCGATCGGAGAATGAATTCCTCTTGCACCGGGGCAACCTTCTCGCTAGAAGTTCACGATCCCTTATCATGCCCCTTTTCAGTGTGATCTTATCTTATTTCAGTTTAACTTACACAATTTGCGCGGAATGCGCAAGCAATTTCCGTAGTAGGTTATGCTTTTGCATAACCGAACTTATCAGCCGCTACGACGTTATGCTGAAGCATAACCTACGGTCCCGTTTTCTCACGTTGGCGGGTTTTGCCTGCTTGTTGCTGCCAGGCTGCGCGTCGACCCAACCGCGTTCGGCCGCGGCGCCGGAGCCGATGGCCCTGCTGGTTCCGCTAAAGCCGGATCCGCACTGGCTGAAGACCTGGGCGCCCTCGAACGACCGCGACTGGATCGACAACATGGCCGTGATGCCGTCGGCCGAATTCCAGGGCGACCGGGTGACGATGCACGACATCCGCAACTGCCGCTACCGGACGAAGGACGACTACGACCTGAGCTACTACGATAAGACGTTCGATTTGAACCGCCTGACGTCGGTGGATTTCATCGTCGTGCCGTTCAACGAGGCGCCGAAGCTGGCCCATACGATGCTCAGTTTCGGTTTCGAGGACCAGGACTACGTGATCGCCTCGGTGGAGATCCGCCGCGAAAAGGGGGAATCCTTCAATCCGCTAAAGGGCTTTTTCCGCCAGTACGAATTGATGTACGTGCTGGCCGACGAGCGGGACCTGATTCCCAAGTACGCCAACCATTACAACTGCGAGGTGTACGTCTACCGCAGCACGGCCACGCCGGAGCAGGTCCGGCGGCTGTTCGTCAACGTCTTACAGCGGGCCAACCGCCTGCGGTATCATCCGGAGTTTTACAACACGCTGACGAACAACTGCACCACGAACATCCGGCAGCACATCAATCGCCTCAAACCGGAGAAGGTCCCCTACGATTACCGGGTGTTGCTGCCCGGCTACAGCGATACGCTGGCGTTCGACCTCGGCCTGATCGAGCCGCACGGGACCTTCGCCCAGACCAAGCAGCAGGCCCGGGTAAACTACGAGGCTTACCTCTACCGCGACGATCCGCAGTTCTCGCAGAAAATCCGCCGTTTCTAAGGCGCGAAAACACCCCCTCTTCAGACGGGATTGGCAGAACCCGATGCGCTCTTTATAATTTTCCGGAGAAGCAACTTTTTGACGGGCAGGTTCACCGAAAATCCTCGACCTTGACGTGGAAAAGGCATGCAAGCCCGGCAACCGTTCCGTTTTTGTCCCTGGTTGTTGCGTTGGACCCAGGCCCTCGGTTTTGGCCGGGTGGCGGTGCTGGGGGTGATCCTGCTCAGCGGGCTGATCATTTCGATCGTTGTCTTTGGGCTGTTGAAGGAACGCGAACGGCAGCTTGTCGAGGCCCAGTTTTGCCACTTGGCGGGCAACCGTCTGCAGGCCGTCGAGGACACCTTGGCCATGCGGTTGGCCGCGTTGGATTGGATCAGTGCCCTTTACGCTTCCTCCCAGGACGTGGAACGGCTCGAATTCACGACCTTTACCCAATCGGCCTTGGCAAGATACCCGGATCTGAAGTTGGTGGGCTGGGCGCCCCGGGTGACGGGGGCGGAGCGTGCGGCCCAAGAGGAGATCATACGGCGCGAGGGATTGGCCGACTATCAAATTCGCCAGCAAACAGCGCAGGGCATACTGTCGCCTGCGGAGGACCGCCCGACGTATTTTCCGATCGTCTATCTGAATCCCTTGAAAAATCATGCTTTTCTTCTCGGTTTCGACCTGGCCTCCCAGCCCGAGGCCTTCAACGCCATCCGCCGCGCCCTGAAGAGTAAGCAGAGAACCCTGGCGATTACGGCCTTGCCCGATCACCAAGGCGGATCATCCTCCCGGTTAGTCCTCTTCAAGTTTGCCCACACCGCACCGCCCGTAGCGGACACCTCGGCCGCGCCGAAGAATGAAGGCGTGGTCTTCGCCGCGGTCGATCTTCCCTTGATGGTGAAAAACGCCGTGAAGGATTTCACGCCGAAGGGCATCGACATATACCTGTTTGAAGAGACGGCGGCCGGCGGAACGCGGTTGATCCTCAGTCGGCCTTCCTCACAGCGGACCGATCCGTTGCCCCCACTCCAATCCCTGCCGAAAAATCCCTCTGGAATCTACTTTATGGCTTCTTTCCGGGTGGCGGACCACACTTGGTGGGCCTATTGCACACCGTGCTCCATGTATGTGCCGGAACAACGGACTCGTGCCCCCTGGGTAGCGCTGACCGTCGGGGCGGCCGCCACGGTATTGATCACGTTGTACCTCTTTTTGCTCCTCGGCTGGAATCGCCAGACGAAGGCCCTGGTCCAGAAACGCACCGCCGAACTGACCAAGGAGCAACAACTGCTGCGGCGTCTGCTGGACTTGCAGGAACGCGACCGGAAGCTGACGGCCTTCGAGATCCACGACGGAGTGGCGCAACTTCTGACCGGGGCGTTGATGAAACTTCAGACGCTGGACGCCCGCAAGGAGCCGCTCCCCCCGACCGCCGCCGAACTGACGCACGAGGCCATGCAACTGATGGAGGAGGGGAACCGGGAGGTACGGCGGCTGATCGGCGGTTTGCGGCCCCCGATGTTGGACGAGCTGGGCATCGTGCCGGCCCTCGAATACCTTATCGAAGAGCAGCAGCGCCGCCATCCGGTGGCCATCGAGTTCCGCCACCAACTTTCCCGGCCGCGTTTGGCTCCGCCCTTGGAAGCGGCCCTGTTCCGCATCGGCCAGGAGAGCGTCAACAACGCCGTCCGCCACAGCCGAAGTCCGCGGATCCGCGTCGAATTGCTCTCCACCAACGGCGCCGTGCGGCTCCGCGTCCAGGACTGGGGCGACGGCTTTGATCCCCAAAGCATCCGCGGCGAACGTTTCGGACTGCGCAGCATTCAGGAGCGCGCCCGGCTGCTGGGCGGCGCCGCGGCGATCCAGAGCCACCCCGGACAAGGGACCACTATCACCGCGGAACTGCCGCTGGAGGGTCCCTTCGGGGAGGAGGAGTGAGGAATGTCGAGGGTCGGAAGTCGAGGGTCGAGAATGGAAAATCAAATATCGACCTTCGACTCTCGACCTTCGATCTCCAGAATTCATAACCCTGCAAGGCCCATTTTCCCCAGCCGCCCCAGGGGGCGGCGATCCATCGGGCCACCGTCGTCTGTGCCGGACGCCAGGCGGCGTGGGCGGCGGTCATCGGGCCGAGGAAATCGAATGCCCGACGTTCCGGCTCGCGAAAAAAACGCTCCAGGAGCAGATATCGCAACACCTGGCCCGGCGAGTAGGCCGCCCACACCGGATCGTAAGCGGTTTTGACCGAATGAAACACGCCCTTGGCCGTCTGCCCGAAGCAAAACGCCAGCACTCGGTCCCCGCCCCGGAGAAAGGCCAATTCGAGTTGTCCCCGCTCGGCAAGAAGTTCCGCCTGGCGGCGATAGAATCCTTCCATGCCCGGCGTGCGGAGCACAGAGGTGCCCGATTTCCCTTTCCAACTCCGGTCTTCGATCTCCCAGCCGCAATGTAGGCAACGGCCGACGTCCTCCGGCGGGAGGCGGGAAAGGAGTTCCAGCCGGAGTTGGCCCTGCCGGGCGAGCTGCCGCAGCGCCCAGGCCATTTTCTGCCGGTGTTTCCGTGACCACCGGGCCTGATATGCTTCCCAATCGCCGCGGACTTCCACCCGGCCCACCGCGTAGCGCGGCCGAAGGACGGTCTTTTTCCGCCGCCGGAGAAACGCTTGGTCGAGCGCCCGCCAGTGCGGCGATCCCAGAAGCGTCTCGTCGCAGACCAGCACGCGAAACGGGAGATCCTCCAGGGCATCGACCAGCGCGTCGAACACGGATTCGGCCGGGGGATCGGCCGCCAGCAGATCGCCGGCCGACGACCACGGATTGCACGGTTGGACGCCGAGGGTCAAGAACCGGCCTCGGCGCCGGCTGATCAGCGGCAGGGCCGCCTGCCAGCACCCCCCGGATTGCACAACCACGGTCCGGAATTCTGCTTCCGGCGCAAAGCGTTCGAGCCACTGGACCACCAGCGCCGCCTGCGCCGTCGGATAGGTCACGGCGCTCCGCGCCCACAGGTCGTCCCAGGCCCCGGCCGACCGGCGGAGTTCCGCTACGGAATCGAGATGGAGGATTTCGACGGTCATGGAGTTGGTGGACAGTGGTCGGTGATGTAATGGATTTCCTCGTTCCGAAGCTCTGCTTCGGAACGTTGCTAAGCCGCAAGCGGCTTCGCCTCTAATCCCTAATCCCTAATCCCTCACCTCTCGCCCCCAGCACTTTACTCCACTTCTCCCAACACTCTCGCCATTTCTCGGCAAGCAATTCTTTTTCTGAAGGGGAGAACACCAGGTTTGTCCGCACTGCCGCCCAAGCGAAGATCAAAAGTATAACAGCGGCGGCGGCGGGTCCCAGGCAGAGCGCAGGCGCGGCGCACACCAGGGCCGTCAAGCCACGGTCGCGGGGCAATCCCCGCAGACGGGCGAAGCCGAGTACCAACAGCAAGGCAATGGCATGGGCGGCCGCGGCCGCCAACGCCGCCCCGAGCAATCCCCACACCGGCAGGAGCAGCAGATTCAGTCCCACGTTGACCGCCAAACCAACCGCCAGAGCCAGCGACACCCGACCCGCTTTCTCGACACACCACAAATACTGCTGCGCCATCAGCAAGACGCCGAACCAGATGCAATAGGTCAGCGTCCAGGGGAGGACGGCCAGGCCGGCGGCGAATTTTCCGCGGAAGGCGACGTGGAACAACCACGGCGCCGCGGCCAGCACGACCACGCAGCCGCCGAGCAGTCCGAGGGCCAGAAGCTTCAGGAACAGGTTCAGCCGCCGGCCCACCCGCTCGCGGCGGCCGGTCTCCCAATCGTGACTGAGGTGCGGCAGAAGAACGGTGGCCAGCATCGAGGCCAGCGAGACGAACAGCAACGGCACCACCCGGCTGCTGTGATATTGCCCTGCCAGGGATAGCGTCTCGGCCGACGTGCCGGGAGCGAAGTGGACGATCATGTATCGGTCGGCGAATCCGAAGAGATTCGTCAAGAGGTTGATCAGCAGGACCCAGGCGGCAAACGGGGCGATTTTCTTCCATACGCCGCCGGCCGGCAGCGGTTCCGCCGCGGGCAAACGACGCCACAGGAGCCGTAGTCCCAGCGCCGCGCCCAAAACGCAAAGCAGGCTGGAGCCCGTGTAGGCCCCCACGACCGCCAGGGCGTCACTGCGCCAGAGAAGCACGAGGATCACGCCGAGCACCGCAAAGGTGACGCCGTTGACGAACTCCATCGCCGCCGCCCAACGCACGCATCGCAGTGCCGTAAAGAGACTGATGCAATAATTATAGGCGACCACCGCCGACAGGCACCCGGCCAGGGCGAGAATCAACGTCTGCCACCGGGTTGTGCCGAAGATCAATTTTGAAAACCACCCGGGTTGCAGCGTCAGGATCGCCACCGCGGCGCCGGCCAGCAGGAAACAGGTCACGAGGGTGCGGAGCAGAAACGTCCGCAGTTGGTTTTGCTGCCGGAAATATTCGACGTACCGCCCGAACGTGCCGGGCAGCGCCAGCACCGCCAGCGGTCCGGCGAGCATCAGAAAACCGAAGCTCATGTCCCACAGCCCCAACTGCTCGGCCTCCAGGTACCGGCAAAAGAGGATCGCCCGGACGAATCCGACCAGACGCTGCACGAACGTCAAGGTCAAGAGGATCGCCACGCCGGCCAGCAGCGTCTCCGGGCGCCAGGGGTCGGCGTGAAGGGAATCTTCGGTCGAGGCAGGGACGGCGGACATTTTTTATTGCAAATTTCAAATGGAACGACGCGGAAAAGATCCAGCCGTTTAGCCCCGGCACTTGTGCCGGGCGTGCGTAGGAACACGCTCTCCGCCCGGCACAAGTGCCGGGGCTAAACGCTTTAAACTTCAAGTTCCGCGGGATATACAACTGTCCGTTACTGCTGAGAATTTGTCTAAAAAACTTCGTTGTTTTTCCGCCACGGGAGGCAGCCCCTGCAGATGCGGAAGACGAAAGACGAATCGGATTTCCGATCCTGCCGGATTAATCGGCATAAGCGTGTTTTCCGACAGCAGGAAACCGTCATCCTGACGGTTTCTTATCCGCCGTGTTTTCGAACGCCCCTTGCTCTTTCAGCAGCTTCTTTGCCGTCGCCTCGGCCTTCTCCGTTTCCTGGTCCTGACGATAGGCCTTGACCGCTTTTTGCCAGGCGCGTCGGGCATCGTCAAGGCGGCCGGCCCGAGAGTAGGCGTCGCCGAGGTGATCGAGGATCTCGCCGTCGGGCTGCCCGGCGGCCGCCTTTTCCAGTTCCGCAATCGCCTCGGCGGTATTGCCCCGGAGGTACAACACCCAGCCGAGACTGTCGCGGAAGGCGGCGTTTTCCGGTTCGGCCGCCGCCGCCGCCCGGGTCATCCGCAAAGCGCGGTGCAAGTGCCGGCCCTGTTCCGCCCAGAGGTAGCCCAAATCGTTCGAGGCCCCGGGATCGCCGGGGAATTCGTCGAGGACCTGTTCCAGCCACTCCTCGGCCTCGGCGGACCGGCCGGCCAGGGCCGCCACGTTGGCGGCCTCCAGGCGGACACCCTTGAGTTCCTCGCGGAGCCGGTCGCTACGGTAGTCGGGATCGAATTTTTCGATCACGTTGCGATACGTCCGCAGCGCTTCGTTGTAGCGCTTGCCTCGGGCCAGCACCCAGCCCACGCGGCTGAAAAACCGCACCGAATCAGCCGGCGGACCGGAAAACCGGTCGCGGAGCCATTGCATGCCTTTACCCCACCAATTTGATTGACGGGTCTTCAATGCCAAGGCCTGCTGGGCGGCGTCCAAGGCCTCGTCGATCCGGTCTTGCATACTCAGTGCCCCGGCCAGGTAGAAATAGAGCAGCGCCGTATCGTCGGGCAGATACTTCCGCCGGATCGCGCGGCGGAGGACCTTTTCGGCCCGGGCCGGCTGCCCGGAGATCAACATTCCCACGCCCCAATCCAGATAGGCCTGTTCCGCCCGTGGAGGATCGGCCAGTGCGGCGCCCTCGAAAAACTCCTCCGCCGTCTCCCACTGCCGATCCTCCAGGGCCAGCAGGGCCGCGGCCAGACACGGGCCGAAGGCGTCCTTGCCCTGAGCGGCGGCGTAGTTTTTTCGGGCCGTCTCGAACAGACTCTGGAGCAGGGAGTCGTTCCGGACCAGTTTTTGCTCTTCCTCGCCGATGGTCTCCAAAAAGCCGGACCGGTCGATCACCTTGCCGAGCAGCCGGAGCAGACCTTCTGTATCCTTTTTCTCACGAAGGACGGCCGCCAGGTTTTGGTAGCCGATCAGGGAGGGTGTTTTCTCCAGCAGCGCGGCGTAAAGGGCCTCCGCCCGATCGAGATTTCCGGCCCTGCGGTGCTCCGCGGCGAGGAAATAGCCCAGGGAGACATTGTCCGGATCTTGCCCAAAAAGTTTTTCCAACCGCGGGATCAACTCCCCGCCGTTGCCCGTCGCGCCCAGCACGCGGGCCAATTCCTCGTAAGGCCCCATGCCGAAGCCCGTCAGCCCGGCCGCCAGCGCCTCTTCAAGCAAGGAGAGGGCCTGGGCCGGCTGACCCCGGCGGGCGGCCAACCGGGCCAGATGATACTTCCACCGCGCCGGATCGGCCTGAAATTGGTTTGCCCGGCGAAAGGCCGCCTCCGCCTCGTCCCATCGTCCCGCGCCGAGGAAGCTCTCGCCGAAGGTCTGATACGCGACGGAAGGATCGATTCCAAACGTCTGTTGCACCGTTCCTTCAATGCTATATTGTTCGGGATGCTCCAGAGCGTGCACCACCCGGGTAAAGTGTCCGGCGGCCTCGGGATAATCCTCCTCGGCGAGCGCCAGCAGGCCGAGTTCCAAGGAGAGTTGAATATCTTCCAGAGTTTCGCAGCCGTGACACTGCTTCAAGATCGGCTGGAAGAGCTTCCGCCCCTCCTTTCCCCGTTGCTGCTTGATCAATTGCTTTGCCAGGTCTCGCAGCAGGTTCGGGTGCAGAGTTGCCTCCCGGCCGACCGCCAGCAGCGCGTAGCGGACGGCCACCTCCTGGCGATTCAACAGCATCGCCAGGGGGACGATCGCCCGCAGCGGCTCCGTCGCTTGCGGATCGAGCCGCCAGGCGCGCTGGTACTTTTGCAGGGCTTCGGCGTAGCTTCCTTGCAGTTCCAGCGACCGGGCGGCGGCGAACGAGGCCAGCGCCTCGCGGCGGTCCAGTTCCTCCTCGCCCGCCGGCTGCCGCGGCACGAACGGCGCCGGCCGATCTTCCAGCGCCGCGCACTGCGCACGGAAAGGGAAACGGGAAGTCCAGAGGAGCAGCAGAAGCCCGCCGAGAACGGCAAGTCGGGTGTTTCGTCTTCGTTTGCCGACGGAATCAAGGGGCGTGGGCAAGGCAACCGCCTCCACCTCGGATTCGAGAGGGTTGATCGACGCTTGGGATGCCAATGTCACTTAATTCAACGCCCCGCGATGGCAATCGCGGCGGGGAAAATAGGGCCTCGTTTCACCCCCGCGACCGCCGTCGCGGGGCGTTGACGCTGCATGTGCCGCCGACCGCCGTCAGCGCGGTTTTCTTTTCGAGAGCCTGATCGAGACCGGTTTCTTTTTGACCTGGGGGGGCGCGGTTGGGGTCGGCGAGGGGGGTTTCTTTTTACCCTTTCGGGCGGCGTCGGCGGATTTTGCGGGCGGCGGCGTCTTTTTCCCGGCCGCCTCGGGTTTTTTGGCCGGCGTCGGGGGGGAAGACGTTTTGGTTTTCTCCTTTTCTTTGGCCGCCTCCTTCGATTTTGCCGCGGGGCCTTCCGCCGGTTTCCTGGCCGCCGGCTCCAGCCGCCGCTTGGGCAGCCGGCTCTCGATCGCCGGATTGATTTCCAGCAGGATCGCGCGGATTGCCGGGGCGTACGGATTCGCCGCGAAATCAACGCCCAACTGATGGAGCATCGATCCGAATTCCGCTCCCTTGGACTTCGGGATCGCCCGTTCCAATCCCGGCACCACGCCCTTTTCCGCGTCCTTGTCGGCAACCAGTTCCAGCAGTTTCAGCACGTTCATCGTTCCGCCGTCCAGCGGAATCGAGTGTCCGCCCAATCCCGCCTGGACCGTCAGGGCGATGGTGAAGGGCGTCGTGCCGTCCAGTTCTTCCAGATAGGCGACCGTCGCTCCCAGGGTCTTTTTTTTCACGTCTTCAAGATCGAAGTTGAACCGCGACTCGAAAACGGCGTGGAGCACGCGCTTGATGCGGTTGGCGGCCAGCCGCGGGTCGGGCAGACAGGCCATCACTTCCGAAAGCTCCGAGATCGCCGTCACGCGGACCTCGTTCCAGTCGAAAAACGTGTGCACCAGCGCGGCAAAGGCCTCTTCGGCGGCCTCGTGCCGGGCGTCTTCCAGACAACAGGCGAACAGCAGGTGTTCGATCACCGAGCGGTCCGCGTGCAGGACCGCCGGTTTATAGTGCTTCCGCAAGACCTTCTGAAGCTTCGTAAATTGCGCCGTTCGGCTGACGGTGGTCATGGGGATCGGTCGGGGTTCAAGGGAGGGGGTGACGAATGACGAAATCCGAAGGACGAATGACGAAAGAAATCCGAAGGATGAAAACCGAAAGACGAATGGCAAAAAATTCGTCATTCGTCATTAGGATTTCTTTCGTCATTCGTCATTCGTCATTCGTCCTTCATCATTCCCTTGTCCTTCGTCATTCTGTATATCATCACTTTCTTCCTCGGGTCGCTCTTCCGCCGGCAACACTTCCTTGAGAATCCGAGCGATTTCGATCGAACGTTTTACGCCCTGGTCGAGTAAAAACGTGAGCTTAGGCGTGTAACGGAGTTCGAGTTCCCGGGCCAGCCGGGCCTGCAGGAATCCGGCGGCGCTCTGCAATCCTCGCAGCGTCAGGCGCTGCTGGGCGTCGTCGCCCATCACCGAGACGTGGACCTTGGCGTGGCGGAGATCGGCCGAGACCTCGACGTACGTGACCGTCACGTCGTGGATCCGCGGATCCTTCAACTCCGCCAGAATCGCCATGCTGACGATTTCTCGGATGGCTTCGGCGACTTTTTGAACGCGGCGCTGGGTGGGCATAGGAGGATGATGCTTTCAAAAACTTCCGTTTAGCGGCCGCCGGCACGACGGCCCGGAAATGCGGTAAAACGTGGCCGCCGTACCGGCGGCCGCTAAACCGATCCACCTCATGGATTGGACATCCACGGACTTACAAGGTTCGGGCGACTTCCTCGATCCGGTAGGCCTCCAGCGTGTCGCCCTCCTTGATGTCGTTGAAGCCGGAGAGTTTCAGACCGCATTCCAGGCCTTCCCGGACTTCGCGGGCATCGGACTTTTCCCGACGCAGGGTATCGACCGGATAATCGCCGAGGATGCGGTTCTCGCGGATCAGCCGGATCCGGGCGTCACGGGCGAGTACGCCGGAAAGGACGCGGCAGCCCGCTACGGTCCCCACCTTGCTGATGTGGAAGGTCTGCAGCACCAATGCCCGGCCCAGTTCCTGTTCGTATTGTTCGGGCTTGAGCATCCCCTCCAGGGCCTTTTTCAGGTCGTCGGTCACCTGGTAGATGATGTCGTAGCGGCGGATCTGGACGCCGAGGTCCTCGGCCAAGCCGCGGGCCTTCTCGTCCGGGACGACGTTGAAGCCGATGATCACGGCGTCGGAGGCGTGGGCCAAGTGGACGTCGGCCTCGGTGATCCCGCCCACAGTGGCCTGCAGAACCCGGATCTCCACCTCCGGATGCTCCAGCTTGGAAAATTCCTTGCGGATCGCCTCGATCGAGCCGCGGACGTCGGCCCGGAGGATGACGTTCAGGGTTTGCACGTTTTCGTCATGACCCAGCCGGTCGTAGAGATTCTCCAGCGTGACGTGCTGGATCGCGCCGGTCAGTTCGCGGCGGCGGGCGGCGGTGGTTCGCTCGTCGGCCAGATGCCGGGCCTGGGCGATGTCCTCCAGCACGTAGAACCGGTCGCCGGCGCCGGGGGCGACGCTCAAACCCGTAACGTTGACCGGCGTCGAAGGCCCCGCCTCGTCGTGGCGCCGGCGGGAATCGAGCGTGTCGTACATCGCCTTGACCCGGCCGTACGCCGGGCCGCAGACCAGCACGTCGCCCGACCGGAGCGTCCCGTCGCGGACCAGCAGCTTGACGACCACGCCGCGGCCTTCGCTCAGTTCGGCTTCGAGGCAAGTGCCGCGGGCGGGCCGGTCGGGATTGGCCTTGTACTCTTGCAGTTCGGCCACCGTCAGCAGCGTCTCCAGCAAGTTGTCGATCCCTTCGCCCGTCACGGCGCTGGTCTTGATTACTTCCGTTTCGCCGCCCCATTCACTGGGCAGCAGCTCGTTGGCCGCCAACTGCTCGTAGGCCCGCTGGGGATTGGCCCCCGGCAGGTCGATCTTGTTCAGTGCCACGACGATCGGCACGCCGGCGGCCCGGGCATGGCTGATCGCCTCCTCCGTCTGCGGCATCACGCCGTCGTCGGCGGCCACAACCAGCACCACCAGGTCGGTGACGTTGGCGCCCCGGGCCCGCATTTCGGTGAAGGCCTCGTGGCCGGGCGTGTCGACAAAGGCGATCGCCTGGTCGTCTTTTTTCACCAGATATGCCCGAATGTGCTGCGTAATGCCTCCTTTTTCCTGCGAGGTCACGTCGATCCCCAGGATCCGGTCCAAGAGCGAGGTCTTGCCGTGATCCACGTGGCCGAGGAAGGCGACTATCGGCGGCCGGGGTTTCAGCATCGCAGGATCGTCCGGGGCGTCCCAATCAGGCAACAACTTGCTCTCCAGGTCGAGGGGGCGATGAAATTTTACGTTCGCGCCGAATTCCGCCGCCAGCAACTCCGCCATCTCCGGATCCAACCCGGCGGCGATCGTCGTCAGCGTGCCCCACTCCATCAGTTTGGCGAGGATCATCCGGGCCGGCACGCCCAGGGCCTCGGAAAAACTCCGCACCGTGCAGGGGAGCTGAACGACGATGCTCTCCTTCCGCGGGGCGGCCGTATTGGCGCCGGTGCGTCGGATGCGGGTTTTCTTGCGGACGACCGCGGGCTGGGGCGTGCCTTCTTCCTCATCCGACTCTCGACGGCGCTTGGCCGTGGCGACGCGTTTGCGTTTCAGTTGCCGTTGTTCGCGGCCGCCAAGGGCCACCAGACCGTCTTCCTCCCGAGGAGGAGCTGCTACTCCGCGCGAAGGCCGGCGACGGTCCCGGGCCGGGGTAGGCGAGGGCGCCTCGCCCGGTTTCCCTTTCGCTTTGCCCCCTTCAGTCCTTCGCCGTTCTTCGGCGCGGCGTTTTTCTTCCGCCTTGCGGATGTGCTCCTGGAGGGGTTTTGCTCCCGCCTTTCCCGCCCGGATCGCGTCCTTGGGAAGCCGGATGTCGGGCCGTTGCGGAGCGGGCTCCGCCGGCTTCGCCCGCGAGGGCTTTTTCCCGCTGGGAGGCAGGGGGGCCAGCTTGATTGTCGGACCCCGCGGCTCCCGTTCTTTCCGCTCCTTTTCTTTTTCCTTCGCCTTTTCTCCCCCGGCCCGCGAAGGACGCTCCGTAAGCGAGGGGATCTTTGACCGCTTCGTGGCTTCCGGCAGGCGGTAATCCTCGGGTCGTTTCTCCGCGGGGGCCTCTGTCGGGTGCAAGGATCCGACAACCGGCTCGGCCGGGGCTTCCGCCGAAGTCACCACCGATTCGGCCGGCGGCTCGGTCGGAGGAGCGGCGGGCGGCTCGGCCGGCAGGCTTTCCTCCACGCGGCGGCGGAGCGCGGCGGGTTTGTCTTGCTTGGGGGGAAGGACGCGGATCTTGCCGCCGAACGAACCGGCGGGGGCAATATAGTCTTCCCGCCGCAGAGCGCCGGAATATCCCGCCTCTCCGCCGCGGCCAGCCGCTCCGGCTTTTCTCCCGGTCTTCGGCCCCTGGGAAGCGCTCAGAAACGCCTTGAGCTTGTCCGCCTCCTCATCCGAGAGGCTGGCCAGCGCAGAACCTTTCCCCGTGATCCCCGCCCTGGTGCAGAGGTCGACGAGGATCTTGTTGTCGAGCTTCAGTTCTTTGGCTAAGGCGTAAATGCGAATAGGCAAGGGAACACTTCCTTTTACTCATGGTTCGCGTCCCCCGTGGCGGACTGCTCCGCACTCGGTTGTTCGGCGGAGGGATCGGCTTCCGGTTTTTCCTCGGCGAGATACTCGGGAGGACGTTCGACGACGTTTTCCGCCGCCGCCATCCGCTCCTGCTCGCGCTGTTTGCGCTTCTGCTCGGCCGCCGCGGCCTCGGCCTCTTCGGCCTTGACCTCGGCCTGCCGGACGATATGATCGCACTGCTCCTGGGTCAGGCCGCCCATCTCCATCAGGGCGTCCGGCTCAATCACCGAGAGATCGTCGTAGGTCAGAAAACCCTCCCCGACGAGCTTCTCGGCCAGATCAGGCTCCACGCCCTCCAGCGAGGAGTAGCCCAGCACGGCCTGCTCGATCTGTTCGTCCAGTTCCTCCCGGGTCATGATCTCGATGTCCCAACCGCAGAGCTTGCTGGCCAGGCGCACGTTCTGCCCCCGCCGGCCGATGGCCAGCGAAAGCTGATCCTCCTGCACCAGCACGATCGCCCGGCCGAGCATCTGGCAGAGAATGACCTCTTCCACGTCGGCCGGTTGCAAGGCGTTGGGAATCAAGGCCTGCATGTTCTCGTTCCAGCGGACGATGTCGATCCGTTCTCCCCCCAACTCGTCCACGATGTTCTTGATGCGGTTGCCGCGGACCCCGACGCACGCCCCGACGCAGTCGATCCGCGGATCGGCGCTGGTCACGGCCACTTTCGACCGATAGCCCGGCTCGCGGGCGATCTCCCGGATCTCGATCACGCCCTCAGTGATTTCGGGAATCTCCTGCTCGAAGAGCCGTTGGACCAACTGCTTCTTGGTGCGGCTGAGGATGATCCGCACGCGGCTGCCCTGCTTGCGGACCTCGTAGACCACCGCGCGAACCCGCTCGTTGGCGTGATGCGTCTCGCCGGGAATTTGTTCGCT
>JAFGPV010000076.1 GCA_016936015.1 Pirellulales bacterium | reverse complement strand
CGCAGGGCCATGACGATCTCTTCCAGCGAGCAATTGCCGGCCCGTTCGCCCAGACCGTTGATGGAGCACTCGATCTGGCCGGCCCCGGCCTCGATGGCCGCCAGGCTGGTGGCCACGGCCAGCCCGAGGTCGTTGTGATTGTGAACGCTGATGACGGCACGGTCGATGTTCGGCACCCGCTGACGGAGCACAGCGATCATTTCGTGCATGTGCTTGGGGGTGGCGTAGCCGACGGTGTCGGGGATGTTGACCGTGGTGGCGCCGGCGTCGATGGTCGCCTCGACGACCTGGCAGAGGAAGTCGATCTCGGTCCGGGTGGCGTCCTCGGGCGAGTATTCGACGTCGGGGCAGTAGCCCTTGGCCCGCTTGACGCCGGCCACCGCGTTGCGGATGACCTCGTCCTTGTCCATGCGGAGTTTGAACTTGCGGTGGATTTCGCTGGTGGCCAGGAAGACGTGGAGCCGCGGCCGCTCGGCCCACTGGAGCGCCTCCCAAGCGCGGTCGATGTCGGCCTCGCGGCAGCGGGCCAGCCCGCAGATGATCGGGCCGCCGCGGACGTTTCGGGCGATCTCGGCCACGGCCTGGAAGTCGCCCGGCGAGGCGATGGGAAACCCGGCCTCGATCACGTCCACTTTCAGTTCGGCCAGCGCGTGGGCGACCTCCATCTTTTCGGTCAGATTCATGCTCGCCCCCGGCGACTGCTCGCCGTCGCGCAGTGTCGTATCGAAGATCACAATCCGCCGGTTGGCGGAATTTATTGGATCGCTCATGGCAGGAAATTCCTTCGTTTAGCGGCCGCCGGCACGGCGGCCTTGTTGTTTGGTGATTCCCGGGGCCGCTGTGCCGGCGGCCGCTAAATATTGCAGGTCACAATCAAGCCAATAAAAAACCCCCAGGCGTCGGCCTAGGGGTTCGATCTTTTTGCACTGCTTGCGGACGTGCGAACCCTAAGGCCGGGGCCGGGTAAGGCCCAATAACAACAACGCCAGGAGGTTCAGCAGCGTACGCATGTCCGTTCGATCATTAAATTCTCTTGCAGAAATTCTCTCTCCAATGTACAAAACATCCCGGTAACGGTCAAGTTTGTCTTGGAGTGATTATCGGCGGGATTGAATCCTAAGGTTTTGCCGGGAAGGCAATTTCGGCAGATCACCGGGAGACGGAATGACCGAGAAGAAAAAAATGGGTGAATCTCATCACCTTGACCCGCTTTCGGAGGGGGTAAGTCCCTGTTCCGGAAGTCATCTCGATCTGACCAGCGGCGGCGAGAAGTCCTCCACTATAGGGGGGAAGGAGCGGCGATACATCGGCATTCATTTCACCTGTTGCGGCGTCTATCAAAGAGTTTATATCAATCCGACCGAAACGGCCTACGAAGGACGTTGCCCGAGATGCTGCCGGCAGATCCGCATTCCGATCGGTCCCGGCGGGACCAACAACCGCTTTTTTACGGCTTATTAACGCCGGCGGCAGGCAAAAGCAAGAATATATTGTCTTGCAGGCCCATTTCGGGTATTCTCCCCGCCCTTGCTCTCTGTAGGAGGCGGCTCCTGCCGCTGATTGCGTAGTCTAACAATACAGCAAATCGGCGGCGGGAGACGCCTCATACAAATTACCGAGGGACAGCATCGGCGGAAGGTTGTGATGGACTACGAGGTTCAGGGTTTTACCCGGCATTGTCACGCCAGCGGCCGGGAGTTTGCGCCGGGGGAGTGGTACTACTCGGTACTCATGACTGAGGGGGCGGAGTCGAAGCGATACGATTATGCCGCCGACGCCTGGCAGGGACCCCCGGAGGGCGCCGTAGGATGGTGGAAATCGCAGGTGCCGGACCGAACGGTCAAGAAAAAACACTGGGCCCCCAACGACGTGATGTTGTGCTTCTTCGACGAACTGACCGACCAGTCCGACCGGCTCGACGTCCGTTACGTGTTGACCCTGTTGCTGGTCCGCCGCCGGGTGTTTCGCCTGGAGGAAGAGAAGCGGGACGCTGAGGGCCGGGAAGTGCTGTCGGTGTATTGTCCCCGTCGCGAGACCGCTTATGCGATCTCCGCCGTGCTGCCTTCCCCGGAACGGATCGAGCAGATTCAGCAGGAATTGGCGGCGCTATTGCAATGAAGGAGAAAATGCGGAGAGCGGAGTATGGAATGCGGAGTGTAAAGTGAGCCGGGCCGTCCTTGGTCCGGCCATTGAGTGATAAAGAATAATTTCATAATTCCCATGCGGTTTATATTATTATTTGCGGTCGTATTGCTCGCCGGATGCGGCTGCTTTCCCATGGCGAAGTATCCGACGCCCGATCCGCCGCTGGTTGAGGAACCGGCGAAGGTGCTGGATTTAAATACCTAAATTGAGAGAATTGGATTATTGGAGAACCGCCGGGCAGGGGGCCGGTCCGGCTTGCTGAGCATGGATTGCTGAATGCATCAACGTCACACGGGATTCTGGTTGATTTTCATCGCCGGCCTGTTCGCCGTCAGCGGGGCGAACTGCGTGAATATGCTGCGGCCGGGTGCGCCGCCGCTTGCACCGAAACTGCCGCCGGAGCCGACGCTTGCGCAAGTAATCGACGCCGTCAACGGCAACCACGGGCGGATTCAGTCGTTTTACAGCAACCAGGCCGCGGTTTCGGGGCAAGGATTCGGCTCGTTGCGGACGACGGTTGCCTATCAGCGGCAGCGGAACTTTCGCCTCTCGGCCGGCACGGGACTGACGGGGACGGAACTCGACGTGGGGAGCAACAGTCTCTACTTTTGGTACTGGATCCGCCGCGGCGAGCCGCCGGCGATGTATTACTGCCGGCACGATCAATTTGCCGCCAGTCCCGCCCGGCATACGCTCCCCATCCAGCCCGACTGGCTCATCGAGGCGTTGGGCGTGACCGCGATTGATCCGGCAAGCAACCCCCAAGGGCCGTACCGCCTGCCCGACGGCCGGCTGCAAGTGGTGACCACCCGGAATTCGCCGGACGGTCCGCTGAGAAAAATCCTGATCATCGACGCCTCCCAGGGCTGGATCCTGGAACAACAGATCGTCAATCTGCAAAACGTCTTGTTGGCCCGGTCGGTGGCCAGCCGGTATCGGCAGGATCCCGCGAGCGGCCTGTGGATGCCCGGGGTGGTGGACATAACCTGCCCGCCGGCGCAATTCGCGATGCGGCTTGACCTGGGCAACGTGCAGATCAATCAACTTCAAAGTGCGGACTGTTCTCTCTGGACCATGCCGTCCATTTCCGGCTCCCCGTTGGTGGACCTGGCCCATCTCCCCCCGCCGCCTCAATAAAGTAGAAGCGGCATCTTGCCGCTTTATCTCCCGTGATGCGGCAAGATGCCGCATCTACGTGGGCCGTGAACAGTTCTGGTTTCTAGGGCGGTAATAGCTGGGGATTTTCTGAAATTGTTAAACCCGGAAATTTGTCAGAGATGCGCATTCTAGGGTTATTTTTACCGGTCATGCCGGATTTTCCAAAGATTCTCGATATGACGGGCCGACCATAGTATTTCAGTAAGATATTCCGCGAAGGGAAACCTTGCGCGGCAAGGTGGTTTACTAGTAACGATTTCTCGCCCGCGCCCGACCGGTGTGGATCCCGGAACTCGGCGGGCAACCTAATGAGGGGGGACATCATGAGGATTTCACGTTGGATGATTTTGCTGGCGGTTGCAACCTTGGTGGGTTGCATACACCCTTGTAAGGAGAATTTACCGCCGGCCCAAATGTTGATGCATCCGGGCCCGGGCGTGGATGGCCCCGGTCCGGGCGTCAGTGTGTACAATCCCGGAATGCCGTCGCCGCAGCAGTCTTCGCAGGTCTACTTCGTCGGGCCGGAAGGGATGCACGTCAACTGGGACGTGACGTCGATGGGCGCCTTCGACTCCGAGCCGATGATCTGCCCGGGACGATACAATTTCCCGCAGGCGGCGATTTACCGGTTGAAGCTCTCGGACGTCCCGGGCCGGCCGGGCACGGAACTGTATCCCACCTTGGAAGTGGGACCGGCCTTGCCGCGGACCGACGCCTTTTTGGCCCACAACGCCATCCCGGTGCAGTTTACCGAGGAAGATTTCGATCAGGTCCAATCGGGCAATTTCGTGACCAAGGTCATCTACTTGCCCGATCCGGAGTATCAAGAGTTGGCCGTGGCGGGCGTGGAAACGCTCGTCAGCACGCGGTTGGACCCCGGCGTGGATCCGATCGTCGAGGCCGACCGCCGCGGTGCGATCATGGCCATCGTCCGCTTGGGCAACAAGGATTTACAGATGCCCGGAGGAATGGCGGAGGGCGGCATCATGCAGACCACGTATCTCGATCCCGTCACGGGCCAGCCGTGCCCGATGGGCATGTACGGCGACGGATCCGTGCCGATGGGAATGCCCGTCGGGACGCCGACCACGATGCCGATGAGCTACCCGGTCGCCGGAGTGACGATGCCCCAATGGGGAATGCCCTACTGCGGAACTCCGATCGGCCTGCCCGGCCCGCCGCACATCCCCTTGGGAACGCCGGCCGGCCTGCAAAAGCACGTCATGGTCAATCACACCCGGTCGCACCTGCCCGGTCCCACGAGCAAAGTGAAGATCGACGTCAAACAGAAGCCGGGCTTCAGTTATCCGAAGCCGGCCCATCACGCACGGATCGTCGAGAGGACGTCGCCGCCGATGGGGATCTTCCGCCAGCCGTCGTGCAATAAGCATCAAACCATTTGCGATTCGTGCCCCGATTACGGCTGTCCGGACGAGACGCCCATCGCGCCTTGTCCGATGGACGACGGCGGCGAGGAATAATACGGGAGGACTGACCTCCCCTCAGGTTGGCCATGTTGTCTAGCCGGCGGCTAACAGCCGCCGAGAGATATGTGAATGCCCCGCGGCTGTTAGCCGCCGGCTAGGGGAGGCGACTTTCACAAATAGGATACTCAACGGTCTGAAATGGGAGGACCGACCTCGGTGAAGAAGCGTATGCGACAGGTTGCCGGCGCAGGGGCCTGCGGAGTACTGGTCTGGTTGACCGCGGCGACGCTCGTCGCCCAGCAGCCGGGCGTTCATTATTGGCATCACGGCGTGATGCCGCCGGGAGCGATTGGTGCTCTGCAACTGACGCGCGGCGGACCTTTGCCGGGGCATTTCCAGCCGGTGGAAATCCGGGCCCCTCACGGAGCCCGGATTTCCCTGGCCCGGGAAAACTGCTTCGCCGAGCCGGCCGCCGCTCCGCGGAAAGTGGGCCTGCTAATTGGCGGCGTTTATCGGCTCCGCGTGACCGGCATTCCGCTGGCCGAGGGCCAGGAGGTCTATCCCACCCTGGAAGTCATCAATCGGCTGTACGTGCCCTGCGGACAACAGCAGCGGTTTGCCGTCCCGGTGGAACTGACCGAGGAAGACCTGAAACTGGCGCTACAGGGAAAATTCGTGACTCGGGTGATATACCTGGAAGATCCGCGGAAGGCCCTGCCGGTGCGGGAGAATCTTCAAGCCCAAACTTATTTTGAAGCGGCGCCGGGACAGGATCCCCTGGCCGTGGCCGACGCCCTGGGCCGGCCGATGGCGATCCTGCGGATGGGAGCGCGGTTGCCCGGCGGCGGTCAGGACCAGGACGCCGCGTTCTTCTACGGTTCGCCGCCGTTTATGGAACATCCGTGTTCGGAGGAAGCCGTGCCGAGGCCCACGAAGTGACGGAAGAGAGCCCCGTTTAGCAGCCGCCGGCACGGCGGCTCAGAAAATAAGGGAGATCTCAGGGCCGCCGTGCCGGCGGCCGCTAAACCTGATAGAGTCACCGCTGGTATGAGTTCCTCTCGGCTGCATAACCTGCGAATCTCGACGATCGGCCTGCTGGCGGCGGCGCTGCTGGCGTCGGTCTCCTGCAAAGGACCGATGCCGCAAAATCCCGTCGGATACCAGGGACTCCCGCCGTCGGCCGAGTCCGTCTGCCCGCCCGGACAGCCGGGAATGGAGTTTGCCGAGGGAGAAATCCCTCTTCCGACTCAGGCTTGCGGCCCTTGGGCGCCGCCGGGAATTGCCCAACCTTGGCCGGAGGATGAATATCTCCGCGACGGCGGCGACCGCGGCAGCACCGCGGGAATCTGCCGGAATTGGGAGGTCCGTGGAGTGGAAATGGAAGACGCCGTGGCCCACTACGACGCCCTCGACGGCCGGACCTACATCGTTCCCAGCAACGAAGTTTATCTCTACAGTCCGCGTTTCGGAGCGGTCCGGCAGGTAGTGGCCGTCGAGGCGAACCAGCAGGCGCAGGCCATCCGCACCGTGGAGCGGGACGACCATCTGCTCAGTCCGCAGCTTACGCAAAAGGTCAACACTGCCAAGCAGCATCTCCAGGTCGAAAGCGAGATCGCGGCCCTGCCGCCCCATGCGTTCTTGATGAAACAGGGCGACGGCGCGGTCTCCACGGCGCTGGGGCCGCAAGGATTTTCCGACGCCTTCAAGGCCTACGAAGACCTGGCCGTCATCCGCTGGGGCAAGATCGAGATGGCCGAGATGGCCCATCTGGCCCAAGGCGTGGACGCGGCCGTGGCCTGGTCGCACGCCCAGGCGGTGCAGATCATCCTCGACGGCCGCGGTCCGATGGAACTGGTCAAGGACGAAAAAACCCACTCGCTGATGACGGCGCTGCCGCAGGGCAATCCCCGGCTGCGGCTGATCAAGGTGGCCTCCGCCCCGGCCGCCCTGCCGGGCGAGGAGATCTGGTTCACGCTCCGGTTCGACAACGTCGGCCAGCAGCCGATCGGCAACGTCACGCTGATCGACAGCCTGAACACCCGGCTGGAGTACGTCGAGGGGAGCGCCCAGTGCAGCCGCCAGGCGCAATTCTTCACCGAGCCGAACGAAGGCGGCTCGCAGGTCCTCCGCTGCGAAATCTCCGAGCCGCTCCAACCGGGCGAAGGCGGTGTCGTCCGCTTCCGCTGTCTCGTGCGGTAACTTCTATACGGATTCTGCCGGTATCCTGCTCCCAGGGACGGCATCTGAAAATCACTCTATTCATTCTGTGGAACGTTGATGAATTTATCGGCGTGGAAGGTATTTCTTTTCTGTATCCCAGGCCTTTACGCCTGCGGGAAGGGATGGAAATGGAATTTTCTCCCTTTTTCAGGTCCCCTTCAGGGGACCGGTCGAAAAAAGGAGAAAAGTAGGTAGACCTTTGACCTTGTCAAAAACCGTCTTGCCATCCATAATGCTCGGGAGTTACAAGGAATGGTTTATGTTGACCGATACTCATCCCGAAGCGGAACGCGTACAGATCGAATTGCACCGTCGGAAGTCGCCTGCGGAGCGTTTTATGATGGTGCGGTCGATGACGGCCTTTACTTTAGGATTGTCCCGGGAGGCGCTCCGGCGTTTATATCCCGATTTATCTCCCGAGCAGTTCCGTCTGAAAATCATTGAACATCATTACGGCAAGGAGCTTGCCCAAGCAGTGCGCGATTATCTTTCTCAATGACCACTCCCTTTCCTGCCGACGCCTTGGCTGCGTTGCTTCCGCTCGTGGAGGTTTTCCAGAGGCTGGAAGTGCCCTATTACGTAGGGGGATCGATCGCCAGTTCTTTCTACGGCGCCGCCCGCTCCACCATGGACGTCGATTTGGTTGCGATGCTTGGGGCGAAACACGTTCCGGATTTAATGGAGTCCCTGCACCAGGATTACTATATCGATGAAAAAATGATTCGGGAAGCAATCCAAGGGCATTCGTGTTTTAATCTTATTCATCTTCCCACGTCCTATAAAGTCGATGTCTTTGTTCCCAAAAACCGTCGTTATGACCGGGAAGCGTTACGCCGTCGCCGGAATGAACGATTGATGGATGGCACCGGGACTTATGACATTTATTTTTGCTCCCCGGAAGATATTCTGCTCGCGAAACTCGAGTGGTACCGTTTGGGCAATGAAACCTCCGAAAGACAATGGAACGACATCGTCAACGTGCTGAAGTATCAACAGCCACTGCTGGACCGTGATTATCTTGAAAGAGAGGCCCGGGAACTCGAAGTCAACGACTTACTTGACCGGGCATGGAACCAGTTGGAACAGGAAATCTGATCCTGGCATGTGTGAGAGAACTGCGGTCATTACGGAATACCGTTGCCCCGGCCAGGAGCGGCCGATCTCCCGGGCGGTGCACCTGGGGCGGATGGCCGTTTTTTATCCCGGCTGCCGGACCTGCACGCATCGGGACGACACCGGCGCCCTCTCCCCCCGGCAGATCAAGCGGCTGCGGGAACTCCGCGACCGCGCGCCCCGGGACCTGTGGAGCGACAGCGGCGTGACGGCCGACTCGATCAATGCTCTTCCCCCGGCGGTGATGCACCGCATCGGCGCCACCTTCGGAACCTGGCTGGCTCGACAAGGGCTTCCTCACGCGCCTCCCTCATCCCTCATCCCTCATCCTTCATCCCTCCTTGCCGTCCTGGCCGGCGATGGTCGGCCGACCACCGCCCGGGCGGCGGCCGCGCTGAGCGAGGGCCTCCGCTGGGCGGACGTGGCGGTGCTGGACGTCGGGGCGGCCACGGCGGGGTGTGCCGCCTTTGCGGTGCGGCACTTCCAGGCCGCCGGGGGATTGCTGATCGGCAATCCCGCCGGCACGCCGCACGGCGTGGGCGTCAGGTTCTTCGGGCCGTCGGCGGCGCCGCTTGCGACCGCCGAGCAGCTTCGCCCCGTCAAGGAACTGTACGAACGGGGCGTCGACCGGCCCACGCGGCGCTCCGCCGACTGCCGGCGCGTCGATCCCACAGCCGACTACTACGCCCAATTCGCCGACCTCTGCCACGGCCTGCGGCCCCTGCGGTTTGTGGCGGCCTCGACCAGCGCGCCGTGGCTGAACGACGTGCGGCAGTTGTTGCAGGGCACCGCCTGCACGGTCGTCCCCGGCCGGGGATTCGTCCACGAGCTAACCGGTCAAATCCGCGCGGAACATGCCCACTTCGGCATTCACGTATTTGATGACGGTCAAGATTGCCGCCTATTTGACGAACAAGGCGCGGAACTGCCGCCCGACCGTCTGCGGCTCGCCGATCAAGATTCCGACGCCCTGGCCGTGCTGTTGCTGCTGATGCAGCGCCTCAGCCGCGGCGACCGGCTGCTGTCGAAGATCATTGCGGAGTAAAAATCAATCCATGATTCGTCGTTCGTTGGTCGAGAACGGCTATCGACCGACGACCAACAACCAACGACAATGGGCGAACCCCTGCAACCCGATCCTGCAATGTTGATCCTGGCGGCCTTCAGCCGCCACGCGGAGGCCCTCGCCTGGACGGCGGAGCGGGCCGAAGCCGCCTGGGGCCCCGTGGAACTGAAAAGCCCCGTCTTCGACTTCACCGAGACGGAATACTACGCGCCGACGATGGGGCCGGGGCTGAAAAAGATCTTTCTCGCATTTGCCGCGCCCTTTGATCCGGCGGAACTGGTCGAGTGTAAGCTGACCGCCAACGCCTGGGAGGCGGAGTACGCAAATCTCCCCTCTCCCTTTGGGAGAGGGGCCGGGGGTGAGGGCAATCTGGAAGACATCGCAAGATCATCGGAGATTTATTCGCCGTTCAGCCCTCACCCTTGCCCTCTCCCAGAGGGAGAGGGGACATATGCCGCGCTGAAAAAACATCCCGAGCCGCGGCCGCTGAACCTCGACCCGGGCTATCTCACACTCGGCAAGCTGGTGTTGGCCTCGACCAAGGATTTCGTCCACCGCATCTATCTCCGCTCCGGCATCTACGCCGAGGTGACGCTGTTCTATAAACATCACCAGTGGCGGCACCACGAGTACACCTTTGCCGACTACCGCCGGACCGATTATCACCGGTTCTTCGACCAATGCCGGAAAAGACTGCACGAGAAGATCAGAATGTGGAATGCGGAATACTGAGCGCGTAGTGTTCCTTCATCCCTTATGCCTCATCCCTTTAAACAGCTTCCGCTCCAGGTTCGGCTGATAGACCGTCCAGGGGCTGTCGGTGTTGGGATCGTCCTGCATCAGGCGCCAGAAGGAGTTGATCTTGGCGTCGAGATTGTCGAGGCAGAAGAGGGTCACGGCCTCCAGCGTCATGGGCAGCTTGGGGCTGCCGAATTCGTACTGGCCGTGGTGGCTGAGGATGAGGTGCTTCAGCCGCAGGACGGTCTCCCGGGGGATCGGCTCGCCGGCGAGCTTATCCGCCTCGGCGATTTTCGCGTCGAGCAGTTCCACGGCGATAATCAGATGCCCGATGAGTTGCCCCTCGTCGGTGTAGCTCAGCCCGCGCTGGTAACTCAGCTCGTCGATCTTGCCCAGGTCGTGCAGGAAGGCGCCCATCAACAGCAGGTCGCGGTCGAGCTGCGGATAGCAGGGGGCCACGCGGAGCGTCAGTTCCATCAGGCCGACGACGTGCTCCAGCAATCCGCCGTGATAGGCGTGGTGGTTTTTCGTACCCGCCGGGGCCAGGTTCAGCTTGGCGAGGAAACCCTCGTCCATCAGGAAGCACTCCGCGAGGTTCCGCAGGGCGGGATCGTTCATGCCGCGGAGCATTTCGACGAGGCGCTTTTGCAGTTTCTCCACGTCCACGGCCGGCTGCGGAATGAATTCGGCGGGATCGACCTCCGCCGGATCGACCTTGGCGATCCGCGAAAGGATCATCTGCAGCGCCCCCTGGAAGACCTGCGTCGTCCCTTCCACGCGGACGTAATCGCCGCTCTCGAACGACTTGTAGACCGCCTCCTGAGCGTTCCACATCCGCGCGCCGATCGAGCCGGTGCGGTCGGAAAGTTCGACTTGCAGGTAGAGATTCCCGTTGCGGTTCGGACGCAATTGTTTCTCGTTGGCCACAAAGACGCTGCTGACGGTCTCCTGGGACTCAAGCTCGCTGATAAAACGGCGGGACATGATAAAGGGATGAAGGATGAGGGATGAATGGGGGAAAGCCGCTTGCGGATTAGCAAACAATTTTCTCAACGGGTAAGTGCAAACATTCTCCCACAGAGATCACCAAATCACAAGAGGGATGAGGGCGTCTCTGTTGCCGCCCGGACGAATTCCGCCCGGAACACCGTTTCGCGGTGCTGACGCATGCGGCGTTCGAAGTGGGTGCGGTAATCCAGGTCGTGCGCGGCGGGGTGCTCGGGGACTTCCATCGGGCCTTTCAAATGCGGGAAGGTTTTTATGAGTTCCAGCGTGGTTTGAAAGTATTCTTCCACGTCGGTCCAGAAGTGCAGCCGGCCGCCGGGCACGAGGGTTCTTTCGACGTTGCGGAGGAACGGTTCCCGCATCACCCGCCGCTTTTTGTGCCGCTTTTTCCACCACGGATCGGGGAAATAAACGTGCACGGCCTGGATCGCGGCGTTCGGCAGCACTTCGGCGAAGATCCGCAGGGCGTCGCCGTGGACCGCCCGGGCGTTGTCGATCCCGCGCCGCGCCAGGTTGGCCGCGGTAAACCGGGCGTACTTCTCCACAATCTCGATCCCCAGGAAATTCACCTCCGGCTGGGCCAGCGGCTCCGTCCGCAGAAAAAGCCCCTTGCCGGAACCGACTTCGACTTCCACCGGCCCCCCACCGGCAAACAAGGCCGCCGGATCCCACGGCCGGGGAAGCTGCTCGAACCGCAGCAAGTGCCGCGAGACGTCCAGGTTCGGATCGATTTTTCTTAGCGCGCGGCGGCCCATGAATACGTGCTCCCCTCGGCAGCGGACGGGAGATGATCGAACAAACGCCGTGAGGAACAGATTAATAACGGTTTACATAATAGCCGGCGGCTAACAGCCGCCGAGGAATATAGGGATTTCCCGCGGCGGCCGTTAGCCGCCGGCTAGGCGACATTACTGCCGATCACTGAGCTGCGGCCTCTTCGTCACCGAGCGTTTCCAGCGGCAGGGAGACGCCTTTGAGAATGCCTTCGCAGACCACGTTCTGGTTGACGAAGCATTGGAAATCGGCGGTCAAGATGGCGCGGCGGACTTTCAGCAGGCGGCAGACGATGACGAAGCGTTCGCCCGGGCGGACCACGCCGCGGAACCGCACGTCCTTCAGGCCGCCAAAGCCGATCAGTCCTTCCATCATTTTGTATTTGTGGCTGTAGTAGCTGGCCAGTTGGGCGGCGGCCTCGCACATGATTACGCCCGGCATGATCGGCATGTGGGGAAAATGTCCCCGCGTCCAGAACTCGTCGGACTGCAAGTCCTTGTAACCGACGCAAATATGACTCGTCGTATCCTCGTGACAGATCGCCGTGAGTTGCTCCATCTCGAAGCGTTGCAGATTATAACGGCGGATCTCTTCCCGATCCGCAATCACGCGGTCGAGACTGTATTCCGAGAATTCGAGGATCAAAGGTTTCATGGTTAGGTCTTCACTACTCCGCGTTTGAGGCGACGGGCTTTACTGTTGGCGGGACGCCGGCCGTGGTTGGCCTTCTTCAGGACACGTTGCGGTTTGGCCATGTTCTTTACCTGCTATAAGGGTGGAAAACGGATGAATTCCTCATTCTATCATTCATGCTCACCCTTGAATAGAGAGGGCTTGTTTCGGGCCTCCTCCCGTTTCCGAGGGGCAATGCACCACGTTCTCATGGAGGGCCGGGAACACGGGAATCCTGCCCGCTCAGTGTGGCCGGGGCGACCGTGCTCCGGAGGGGACTTGAATCATGGAAGGCCGTCGGCTGGGCGGCCGATGCGCCGGATCGAGGCGGGAAAGGGGGACGAGGGCGGACGGATCCGGTTCCCACGTTTTCCCGGGGATTTCTTCCGGCGCCGCGCGGCGGTTGCGGGTCAGCCACGTCAGCAGGGCCGGCAGGATCACCAGCGAACTGAATAGGCAGGAACTCATTCCCAGGACCAGCACCCGGCCCAGGCTTTGCAAGCCCTGGTGGCTGGCGATCATCAAGGCGCCGAAGCCGGCCATGTTCGTCACCTGGTTGATGACCACGGCCGAGGCGATGGCGCTGTTCATCCGATACGGGCCGCGCTGGCTGCGGAAATCGTGGACGATGTGCACCCCGGCGTCGATCCCCACGCCCAGGATCAGCGGCAGGACGATCATGTTCGCCGCGTTCAGGGGAAGGCCGAGCAGTCCCATCAGGCCGAACATCTGCACCATGCCCAGGCCCAAGGGAAGCATGGCCAGCGCCAACGCCCGAAGGCTGCGGAAATCGAAATACACCACCGGCAGAATGACCGTCAGGGCCAGCAGGGCCGCCTGCTCGTAACTGCGTTTCATCTGCAGCGAGGCCTCGTAGATTTGCAGCGGATTGCCGGTGGCGTTTGTGTCGACCTGGCGGACCTCGTGGACGAACTGCTCCATGGCGGTCATGTCCCAAACGTCGCCGCGGCTGTAGATTTTCATCAGGAATTTACCCCCCGGACTGACAAACCGGGAGACGAGGCCGGCCGGCAGATCCGCCAGGTTCGGCGGCGCCGCGCCGGTGGCCGCCCGGAGGGTCTGCAAATTGACCAGCAGGTCCCGGGCCAGGCGCTGTTGGTAGGCGGAGACGCGGGCATGATATTCCGCCGGAGTCATGCGGTCCAGCCGGGCGGCAATCTGCTCGAAATCGCCCTGGAATTGCCGGAGGTTCGGCTGGGCGGCCAAAAACTGCCGGAGTTGATGGAGAAGCCGTTGCAGGTTTTCCTGCGGCGTGACGGGGATCGCCGGCACGCGGTCGGGCAAGGTTTCCAGCCGGCGGTGCAGCCGGGCGATCAGCGGCAGTTTCCGCGGCAGGTCGGCCTCCGGCGGCAGCAGTGAGACGATTTCCCGGACCCGTTTGACCGAGGGCTTGGCCAGGAACTGCGCCGCCCGATCGAGCACCTGCCGGCGGCTATCGGCCATCGACAGGGCGTACGAGGCGCTCAGGTCGTCCTCGGCGGCCAGCTTTTTCTCCAGGTTGACGCTCTCCAGCCCCCGAGCCTGCATGTGCAACAGGTTGTAGTCGTACCGAAGCTGGGTCAGTCCGAAGCCCAAGAGCACGGTCCCCGCCAGGGCGATCGTCAGCAGCGACAGCGGTTTGGCCAGCAGGGATTGCATCCAGTTCGTGACATCGACGGGGGCGGGCACGTGGCGCAGCGGCCAGCGGCTGTCGGCCAAGTGGATCGACGCCGGCAGGATCGTGGCGCCGGCCAGCCAGCAGAGGAGGATTCCGCCGCCGGCGATCACGCCCAACTCAGCGACGCCCGTGAACTCGGTCAGCCCGGCCATGAAAAAGGCGACGGCGGTGGCTACCGCCCCGATGAAAATACCCGGTCCCACCCGGCGGACCGCCCGCAGTAGCGCGGCGCGGCTGGAGGCGATCCGTTCCCGCTGTTTCAGATACTCGGCCACGTAGTACATGCTGAAGTCCACCCCCTGGCCGATCAGGATCACGGCGAACGCGCTGCTGAGGATATTCAAGTGCCCGATGGCCAGGGCGATGTATCCCATCGCCCAATAGGTCCCCAGGCTCAGCGAGATCACGGCCAACAGCGGGTGCCGCCAGCCGCCGAAGCCCACTACGAACAGCAGCGAGACGCCCAGCAGCGCGACGACGCTCACCTCGGCCATCGAGACTTTGCTGGAGTTCATCTCGTCGTATTCGATGATCGGCAGGCCGGTCAGCCCGATCTTTACGCCGCTTTGCCGGTCTTGAAAGTCCCGGACGATTTCCCGGAGGCGCTCGATCCCCGCGGCGTTGCGGACGAAATCGGCCCGGTCGTCCTCCTTCGCCAGCCGCAGGATGATAATGCCGAGTTGTTCGCTTTCGACCAGGCGTTGGGAGAATGTCGGAGTTTTTCCCGAGGGATCGCACAGGGGTGAATTCTTGTCGGAGCGGAGAAAATTCATATCCATCCAGGGCGATTGGTACTCGCCCTGCAGCGCCTGCGAAAGACACCGCGAGAACCAGCTCAGGTGCGTTTGGGCCGCGGCCTGGGCGGCGGCGTTGTTTCCCGAAAGCTGCTGGAACTGCATCAATGCCCGGGGATCGAGATTGCCCAACTGCAGCAGGCTCCAGTCGCCGCGGAGCACCGGGGCGACGTTGTCGAGGTAATAGTCCAGCCCCCGGACCGCCTCTTGCAACCGGTCGGGATCGAGATAATAGAGGCCCTTCTGCCGCAACTTCGAGCAGTCGATCTCGTACAGCACGTCGCGGAAATGCTCCGGCTCGGCCTCCAGCGCGGCGGCGATCTCCCGGGCTACCGGATCAATCGCTCCCCGATTTTGCCCCTCCAGCACCACCACCACGTCTTCCGCGTCGCCGAACTCCTGGATGTAGTGGATCCACCGGCGGTTGAAATCGCTCTTCGGATTCAGCAAATCCAGCCGGCTGGTGTGGAACTTCAGCCGTGTGCCGCTCAGATACGTGGCGGCGACTGCCATCAATCCGGCCAGCACCAGCGTGGTCGCCGGAAAGCGCAGCACCAATCGCGTTAAACTGGTCAGCGTCTCGGCCAGCCACGAACGATCTTCCTGCGGCATCCCTTCCGCGGACATACAATCCCTTGGTTCGCAATCCAAAGACGGTCGTTTCGCCCGGCCGCTATCGGCCGGCAAACCGGATCCCTCCCGGCACGTCCTCCTTGGCGCCCGGTGCGGGCCGAGCGCATAAAACGACCGGTAAAGGCGGGAATTGTAGCGAAGATCCGCGACCGGGGCAAGGGGAATCCGGGCGGGAAGAGTAGTCCTAAGTGTCTTGTAATCAATAAGTTATGAGTAAAAAAGCACGCAATGCAGATTGCCGTTTTACAAAACAGCGCCCCCTCAGAGTTCCTCAAGCAGGACCTTTCGTATAGGGTTCCCTCATTGAAGCGGCTAAAATAGTAAAAGGAGGCAACGATTCATGGGCATGTTCCAAGTTATCTCGGAAGCAGTATAAATAGTCTCACAGCGCCATTTCCTAATCCGGGCAGTGATTGAAATAGAACTTGAATTCTGAGTAACAATGTGTTAGTATATGTGTAGGAGGATGTGTGAAATGGCAACGAATCTTGCACTTGACGACCGACTGATTGTGCAGGCCCAGAAAGCCGGGCGCCATCGAACGAAGAAGGAGGCGGTGACCACCGCTTTGAAAGAATACATCGCCCGGAAAAAACAGTTGAAGATTAAAGACCTCTTCGGCACGATTGATTTCGACAAGAATTATGACTACAAAAAGGCGCGGAGCCGATGAAAGTCTTGATCGATACCTGCGTTTGGTCCGCTGTCTTGCGTCGTAAAATCCCCGATCTCGAATTGTCAATATGGCTGGAGGAACTGATTGCTGACGGGAGAGCATCTCTGATCGGACCGATCCGGCAGGAACTCCTCTCGGGCATCAACGATGCCAAACAATTTCATCGTCTCCAAGGTCGTCTCGCCACATTTGAAGATATTCCTCTAAAAACAGAACATTACGTCAAAGCGGCGGAATTTGCCAATATCTGCCGAAAGAGAGGAATTCAAGGCTCGTCGATTGATTTCTTGATATGTTCCGTCGCCTATCGGGAAAATCTTGCCATTTTTACGACCGATAAGGATTTTGAGAACTTCAAAAAACATCTGCCGATCAGAATCTATCAATAGTGTTCTGTTCTCTCCACAAGTTTTTTCAGCAGTTTATCCGCCTTGCCCGAATCGACGGCCGCGGCGGCGAGTTGGGCCGATTCCTCTAGCGTTTTTCCTTTTCTCACGGTCCACAACGCGGCGGCGGCGTTGGCCAGGGTGATGTCGCGGGGTGGGCCGGGGTGGCCGGCGAGAATCGCGCGGATCAGCGCGGCGCTCTCCTCGGGCGTGTGGACCAACAGATCGGCGCGGCCGGACGACGGCAGGCCGAATTCATCCGGCGTCCAGGTGAAGCGGCGGAGCTGACCTTCGGCGGCCTCGATCACGTGCGTCGGACCGGACAGCGAGACCTCGTCCAGTCCGTCGGCGGCGTGGACGACCAGCGTCCGCTTGGTTCCCAGTAGGAGCAGCGCCTCGGCCAGCCGGGATTGAAGTTCCGCCTTGCCCACGCCCAGGAGTTGATACGGGGCGCCCGCCGGGTTGGTTAGCGGCCCCAGT
>JAFGPV010000075.1 GCA_016936015.1 Pirellulales bacterium | reverse complement strand
CAGCCGGCGCAGACCCGCCAGAAATCGCGGATCGAGGCGACGTACTCCCGGCCGGGCATCACGCGTTCAAAGCTATGTGCCAAGAGCGGTTCGTTTAAAAAACCCCGGGCGGCGAAGGCCTTTTTCATGATCGGCCAGGCGACGAACTCGGTGGTGCCGGGGGCCACGGTGGTCTCGATCAGCACCAGGCACTGCGGCGAAATCTTGTTCCCGATGGTCCGGATCGTTTTTTCCAGGGCGTTCATCTCCACTTCGCCGGAGCGCAACTTGCCCAGGTCGTGCTTGGTGTAATCGCATTGCACGTCGATCACCACGCAGTCGGCCAGCGTCAGGCAGTCGTTGTTGTAGGTGGCGGTCAGCGTTTTTTTTTCAAGAACGCAGCGGGCGATCATCGGATCGACCTCGGGGTCCTCGGCCTTGACCGGCGACTCGCCCCGGCTGACCAAGGGAATCTTCCAGTAGCTGCGGCTGTGGGGTAGGTCGCAGCCGATGACGAACTTGCTCGGCTTGCCGGTTTTTTTATCGACGGTGTCGGCGATGATCGCGGCCATCACCGCGCCGACGAATCCCACGCCCATCACCACCACGACTTCTTTTCCCTCCCGTCGGGCCTGGGCGACCAGCGTTTGGAGACGTTCCAGTTCCTTGGGATAGTCGGCTTCCGAAGGGAGGGGGAACTTTTCGCCGGCCGGACTGATAGAGTATTCGCTCATGGAAGATTCTTGCATCGTTGTCGTTCCATTGGGTTGATTGCGGATGAGAAAGACAGAGGTGAAATCAATAGCCGGCGGCTAACAGCCGCCGAGGGGAAATTCCCCATACTTCTCGGCGGCTGTTAGCCGCCGGCTATTCGACATTTCATTGCTGAGACTCAGTAAACGGCCTGTAAAGCCGCTCAATAGGTCGTTACCCAGCGGACCAGCCGCTCCATGGGAAACATGCCGTCCCAGGGGGCGTCGTAGAGCCTCATGCCGCCGACCGCCGGACAGCGTTCCACGCCGTGGGCCGTCAGCGCGTCGGCCAAGTCACGCCGGCGCTCGTCGACGGCCAGACCAGCCGTTTGCGTGTCCCGCGAACAGAACGGCACAACGTCAAAGACGTCGTCGACGGGGCGGACGAAAAGCGTTCGCAGGTAGCACGGCTCGGCCAGCCCGCGGTCTTCCTCGGCGTAAACCACGGTGTAATCCATTCCCGGGGCGTAAAAGGCCTCGCCGCGGATGTCGTATTCGGCCCGGACTCCCAAGACGTTCATGGCGGACGCCGGATCGACGGTTTGCAGGGGCGATTGCCGGGTGACGGACTGGAGGGCCTCGGCCAGGAACCGGGCGAAGTCGGTGGGCATGACGGCGCCCCCGCGTTCGACGAACACCGTGTGCGGCGAGTTGCATCCCTGTTGGTCGAAGGCGGCCGTATCCCGGGCGACGGCCAGGGCGTCGCGGCGGGCGGATTCCACGTCACCCAGCCGTTCCCGGCCCACGATCGCCAACGAGAGCTTCGGGCCGAAGATCAAGTCTTCCGTACCGAAACGGCGGGGAAAATTCATCACCGCCTCGACCGCTTCCCGGCCGCCCCAGGCAACCCGCACGTCGGCCCCCAGTGACAGCGCCCGGGCCGCTTCGAGATCGTTCCGGTCGAAGTAAAGCACCGCGGTAGCGTCCGTCAGCACGCGGCCGGTGATCGTCTCTCCTTGAGAATTCGTGAAGCAAACGTCGGCGAATCCTTGCAAGAGCCGGGGCAACAGGCCGGCCGATTCGTGCGGCGCCTTCAGGATGTTTGCATTCTTGCAGAGAAACGACGGCAGGAAGGAGAGCAGCCCCACGACCGGCACGTTCCCCGCCACCCAATGCACCGCCAATCCCCGCGGCTGGGCGCGATACCACTGCGGATCGTCGTGCGCAAGCTGCACGAAACGGTCCAGGCAATGATAGTCTCCCCGCAACGACCGGGCGCAGAGGGCCGACAGGTTGTTTTTTCGCATCCACAAGGGGAGGAATCCCAGCCCCAGACGGCGGATCATCTCCGCCAAGGGGTGATCGGATCGGGTCCACGCGGCGGCGGCTGCGTCGCACAAACCCAGCAGGTCATCGGCGGCCGTCCGTTGCAACGTCTCCCGGCCGCTGCGCAGCGATTGCACCAGCGGTTCGAGCGAGTCGAGCAGCGGACCGGCTTCGGGGGGATCGTGTTGGCCGATCCGCGGTCCTTCACGATCGAATAATAAATGGATCTTCATGCTTTAATTATCAATCCCGTTTAGCGGTCGCCGGTTCGTACACCCGCTGGGGGAGCGTATCGCCGCAGCCGCGGATCTCGGCGCGCTCCGCGCGGCCGACGATCTCGAAGCCGGTCCCCGTCATCCCGTCCGGTCCCGGTTCGCGGGCAACCACCCGGCCCAGGTCGTCCAACAGCAGCGCCACGCCCGGATAGCCGTGGGGCAGGGGGCAAACGAACTCCAGCAGGCCGACTTGGCCGTCGGGCAGGACCTCCAGCGTCCGGGGATCGCGGACGAAGACCTCCGCGTAGGTCGGCGCCCGTTTCAGTCCCTGCGCGTCGTCGGGATAAATTACCCCCAACTGCTCGGTGAATCCGTAAATGTCGCAGACGGCCGACGGCGGGATGCCGAACACCTCCGCCGTTCGGTCGTTTAACGTCTTTTTATCGACGGCCTGTTCCCGGAGCCGCTTCCACCCGCCGAAGTGCAGGATCTTCGTCGCGGGCGGCAGGGCGATCCGCTCTTTCGAGGTCCACAACGGGGCGACCACGTTCTGATATAAGATGGCGGTGTATCCGAGCAGGCAGAAAGGTTCTCCCGCTTTGGTCCACTCGGCCGCGAGCCGGCGGAATCTGGGCAGATCGAGTTCGAGCCGGTCGTCTTCGGATTTCAATACGTATTCCTGCCGGGTGGCGGCGATCAAGTAGCCGCGGATCCCCGCGACCCGGGCCGAAAGCTCCCGGCCGTCGGCCGCCGTTGTCGGCGCCGCGTCGAGCAGCAGGAACGGTCGCCGAGCGCCGCCCAGCAGGTACGTCAGCAGGGCCGCCAGGGCGCGGACCTGCCGGGTGCGCGTGGTTTGATCGAGCGTCACCCGGCTGGGAATCTGCGAGGAGGTGGCGCTGGAGGTTACGACGCGAACGATTTGATCTTCCGGCACGGAACTCAGTGAAAGCCGCTTGAAGACGTTTACCGGCAAAAAGGGGACGGCCGCCAGGTCCGTCACGCCGGACCGGGGATCGAACTGTTGCTTTTCGCACCACCGCCGGTACGCCGTGCAGTGCTCGTAATGATAAGTCAGCTCCTCCCGGACCGCCGGCGCGAGGGCCGCCTCTTTTTCCTCCCGGCTTAACCCATAGGGAGGAAGCTGAAGAAGCCGATCGACGAAACCGCTTACGGGCATTTTTTCAGGAGGGCCTCGATTTGAGCGTCGTCCACTCGGGCGGGATTGGTCCGCAGACAGACGTCGGCCTTGGCAGCTTGGCGGATTGCCTCGATCTCTTCCTCCGTGACGTCCCGGCCGCACAGCGCCGCGAGCCGGTCGGGCAGGGGGAATGGTTCCCGCCAGGCGGAAAACGCCTGGAAAAACGCGGCGGCGTCGGTAAAACCCGCCTCCGCGGCGAAACGGTCGTACAACGGCCCGCAGGATTGGGCGTTCAGTTCCATGACGGGCGGCAAAAAGCAACTTACCAGCGCGGCATGGCTCGCTTGAAGCACTTTTCCGCCGGCATGGGCCAGGGCGTGGGCCAAGCCGGTGGCGGCGGCGCTTTGGGCCTGGCCGGCCAAATAGGCGGCGCAGAGCAGGGCCTCGCGCGAGGCCAGGTTTTCCGGCTCCCGGCACGCCACGGGAAGGTGTTTCCACAACAGACGGACCGCCGTAGCCGCCAGCGACTGGACCAGCGGAGTGGCCAGGCGCGAGACGAAGGCTTCGGCGGCGTGGGCAAAGGCGTCCATCCCGGTGGCGGCCGTAATCTCGGGCGAAAGGCCGATCGTCAGCGTCGGGTCCAGGATCACGAGGTCCGGGAGCCAGTGCGTCGAGACGACGGGCACCTTCCGGTGGTCGGCCGGATGCGAATACACCGCCGCCTGCGAGGCCTCCGCTCCGGTGCCGGCCGTGGTGGGAACGGCCGCCAGCCGGGCCTTCTGGCGCAACGGGGGAATCACCGGCGGCCGCTCTCCGGAACCGTCCAGTTCCGGACGCTCATACCAGGCCCAGGCCAGTTTTGCCAGGTCGAGCACCGAACCGCCGCCGACGGCCACGATCCCGTCGGGCTGAAACCGCCCGGCGGCAGCCGCCGCTTCGAGAACCTGCGGCAGCGTCGGTTCGCCCGAGGGGCAGGTCCAGACTTCCGTTTCCGCCTCGCTCTTCCGGAGATGGGCGACGATCGGATCGACCAGTCCCTTCTGCCGGACGGCGGCGTCCACGGCAATCCAAACCCGCCGGCAGTCCCAGGCGGCCAGCCGCCCGAGGCTCCCCTTGCCGGTGCAGACCTCGCCCGGCTGAACCAATCGGCGAATCGTCGCCAGAAGCATCGCTTTACGGTCCATCAGCAGCCTCCCGTTCCCGCAAGAGATGGCGTTGGATTTTTCCCGAGGACGTCTTCGGAAGCGAGCCGCTCCGTTCGATGACGCGGGGTATTTTATATTCCTCCAGGTGGTCCCGCAACCAGGAGACGATCTCTTGCAGGGAAACTTCTTCGCGGCTGACAAGGTACGCTTTGACGCATTGGCCGGTGATCCCCTGGGGATCGGGCACACCGACGCAGGCCGACTCGATGACGCCGGGATAACGGTTCAACCACTGCTCGATTTCCTCGGGGCTGGCTTTCAGGCCGCCGACGTTGATCAGATCACCCTGCCGG
Source organism: Pirellulales bacterium (assembly GCA_016936015.1). Taxonomy (GTDB): domain Bacteria; phylum Planctomycetota; class Planctomycetia; order Pirellulales; family Thermoguttaceae; genus JAFGPV01. Next base: position 496 of record JAFGPV010000075.1, on the reverse strand, counting down.
CCCAGGAGGTAATAATATCCTTCGGAATCCCGAGAGCCCCAATCGCCGGTGCGGAGCCAGCCGTCGCGGAGCGTTTGCCGGGTCAACTCGGGCCGTTTCCAATACTCCCGCATTACCATGCCGCCGCGGACGACCAACTCCCCGCGTTCTCCATCTGGAAGACGACGTCCTTGTTTGTCGTGAACGGCCAGCTCGACGTTCGGGCTGGGCCGGCCGATGGAATCCAACTTCTCCCGATCGGCGTGGTAGTCGAGGAACGTCGCCCGGGAGGCCTCGGTCAGCCCGAAGTGGTGACAGATCCGCGTGCGGGGGAGCATTTCCATCAATTGGAGCTTCGTTTCCCGGGCCAGCGGCGCACTGCCGATTTCGACGTAGCGCAGGTGATCCTGCGCATCGCGGAGGCGGTCCTTGGTCATCCGCAGCAGCAGGTCGAAACCGGCCGGCACCAGCGCCAGGCCGGTGGCGCGAAGGTCCAGAACGCGATGCAGCAATTGTG
>JAFGPV010000074.1 GCA_016936015.1 Pirellulales bacterium | reverse complement strand
GGGCTGAGTGAACCACAGGGCCTTCGGCCCGTCGATCATCATAACCATCGGAATGAAACCATTCACAGAATGTGAGTACCGCATGGTCATAAATCACTGCGTTTTTAGCAGCCCAGTATGGCTGTTTAGCATTTCGGTTCCTGGCCCCTTGCCTCAGCAAGGACAATCGGTACGCCACTTACCCCTTCTTCTGAGGAGTCCTATCCTTGGAGAATTGCCCGTTGGCGACGTTGGTTGACCAAAACGAGATCACCTGTAGGAGGCGGCTCCCGCCGCCGATTGTCCGCGGAACTTGAGGAATTCGACCCTCGACCCTCGACCCTCGACCCTCGACCGACGACCGACGACCCTCGACCCAACCGCTACGCAACAATTCAATCCCGCCTCCAATCTCCGCGGCAAAAATTCGGTCCCGAAAAACCCCATATTTCCCGGAAAATAATGATAAACCGCCTCGTGACAGGTATTTAAAGTGAGCAAAAAACCCATACCGCACAACCGGGCAAAAAATCACCAAACACCGCAAAACACCGGGCGAAACCGCCCTCACGCCCCCAAAGTGCTCAACAATTCACTCACAACAATTCACGCGCGGTCCCGTAAAATCCGGCACTTGAAGACCCCACATTGTCCAACAATTCAGCCCTGAAAGGAGCAACAATTATTGACGGCAAAGAGAACAAAGCAGGGCATTCACCGGGAATGTCAACACGCCCGAAAAGAGTCCGCGTCCATCCTTGTTCCCAAACTCCCGTTTGGGAACAAGACCGGCTTACCCCGCTTCACGCAGGTCGTCGAACTGGATTTGGTACAACCGGCGGTAGAGCCCGCAGCGGGTCAGCAGGTCGGCGTGGCGGCCGACGTCGAGGATCCGGCCGGCCTCCATCACGGCAATCCGGTCGGCCAGGGCCAGGATCGAGAGGCGGTGGGTGATGAGGATCGTGGTCCGGTTGCGGATGAATTTTTCCAGCACGTTCTGGATCGCCTGCTCGCTTTCCAGGTCCACCTGGCTGGTCGGCTCGTCGAGGATCAGGATCGCCGGGTCGCGGAGGATGGCCCGGGCCAGGGCGATCCGCTGCCGCTGACCGCCGGAAAGCCGCCCGCCGAGGGTCCCCGCCGGGGTCTCGTAGCCCTGGGACAGTTCGGTTTCGATGAACCGATGGGCGTGGGCCTGCCGGGCGGCCGCGATCACCGCCTCGCGGTCGGCCCGCGGCATCCCGTAGCGGATGTTGTTGAAGATCGTGTCGTCGAACAGCAGCGTCTCCTGCGTAACCAGGCCGATCTGGTCCCGCAGGTCGTGCAACCGCATGTCGGTCAGGGCGACGCCGTCCAGGCGGATCACGCCTTGGGTCGGATCGGCGAAGCGGGGGATCAGATGGGCCAGCGTGCTCTTGCCGCAGCCGTTCGGCCCGACCAACGCGATCGTCTCGCCGCACGCGATCCGCAGACCGATGCCCTGCAGGACCGGCTTTTCCGGATGATAGGCGAAGTGGACGCCGTCCAGTTCGAGGTCCTTGCGATGGCGGCCGACGGGGACGGGCCGTTGGGGATTACGGACCGTTGGCTCGCGCTCCAGGCGGCTGAAGATCCGGTCGCAGGCGGCCTCGGCGGCCTGGAGCCGGCTGAAAACGTCGGAAAATTTCCGCAGCGGATCGTTGATCGCGATCAGGAACCCGTAGAACAACAGAATCGACGTCCGGTCCAGCGGGCGGTCGCAGATCGGGATGCCCAACAGGTGCGTCTGCTTGGAGAGCATCAGCCAGACCCCGGCCAGGATCGCCAGCGTAATCGCCAGGACGCCCGTGGCCTCCGTCACCGGGTGGATCAGGGCGTCGAAGCCGGCGATCTTCATCGCCTTTTTCAGAAAGTTTTTACTATTATGGTGGAAACGTCTCCGCGCCTGCCGCTCGTTGGTGAAGGCCTTGACGATCTTGACGTTGCCAAATGTCTCTTCCAGCGTGGCGTAGATGCCGGCCATCTCCTCCATGCCGCGGCGGTTGGCGCGGCGGAGCACTTGGGCCAGCCGGCGGATGAGCCACGCGGCCACCGGAGCGACGACCATCGACAGCAGCAGCAGCCGCCAGGAGATACACGCCGCGGCGACCAGGCAGGCGATCATCTTCAACGGCTCGCGGACCATCTTGCCGAAGAGCGTTTCCAGCCCCGAGGCCACCTGATTCATGTCGTTGGTAAACCGGCTCAGCAGGTCCGAGGTCCCCTCCTGGGTAAACGAGGCCAGGTCCATGCGGAGCGTGCGGCGGAAAAAGAGCTTTCGCAGGTCGAACGCCGCCGACTGGGCCAACCGCGCCACGAGAATGCTGTTGCCCACCAAAAACAGGTCCTTCAGCAGCGTGCCGAGAAAGACCACGCCCACGATCAGCACCACCGTCTGGAACGGATTCTGCGGAAGATATTTTTCGATGTACGGCCGGAGGAACTGGTAATGCCGCAGGGCCTTTTGCTCCACCGCGATCCGCGAATCGATCTTGCGGATTTCCTTTTCCAGCGGGGCGCGCCGGGCCGGCGCCGCGCGGGCAAGCTGCCCGGCCAATTCCGTCCGCTGGGCGGATTTTTCAGCAAGGATGCGTTCCGCCTGGGTGACCTGGCCGCCGATCCACTGCTGCATCGAATCGCCCTGAGTGACGACCTCGACGACGGGAAACAACGCCCCGATATTCGCCCCCCACAGCGCGCCGACGATCAGCGCGCAGGCAACCGCCGCCGCAAAGGTCCACCGATAACGCAGCGCCATCCGAACCACTTTCAAGAAATTCATGGTCGGCCTTTTAACAAATAACGCTCATTGTTCCAAGAGCGAAACCTGCATGGAGTTAGAACGAAAGCTCACCAGGCTTCCTAGAGGTCCCTATTTTTCCGTTTTCCCCACCAATGGATGAGCGTCCGGCAGCCGCCGATCACCATCAGCATTCCCAGGGGAGCGGCAATGGCCAGGACCAAGTAGAGCCGGGAGTGCAGCAGCGGCTCTCCCGCGGGAACCCGGATCATGCCGGCAAAGGCGCCCGTCAACAAGCTCAGCAGCGTGGTCAACAGGAGCAACGAACCAATGCCGAACTGCCAGCGTCGGCGGGGGAAAGGCTTGGGGGATTCCTTTCCGGCGGGGCCCGGTTGCACGGTCAGGTTTTCCATTGTTTTCGGAGAAATGCCGCCGTCAACGCGGCGACCAAGGACGCCAGCAAGGTCCACGTGCCCGGCTCGGGGACAGGCGCCGCGGCCGCCATGCCGCCCGCCGACGGGGGGGCGCCGCCGATGCTGAGTGTGCCTTGCACGATGCTGGAGACGGTCAGTTGCGCGCCGGAGGCCACCTGCGTGTCGCCC
>JAFGPV010000073.1 GCA_016936015.1 Pirellulales bacterium | reverse complement strand
TCCCCAATCCCCAATCCCCAATCCCCAATCCCCAATCCCCAATCCCCAATCCCTAATCCCTAATCCCTAATCCCTAAATCCCCCGCCCTGCATGGACATCAACTGGCACAGCGTGTTCTTTTACTTTTTCGCCCTGCTGACCGGCGGGTTCGCCGTGGCGGTGGTGGCCTCGCAGAACATCGTGCGGATGGCCTGCTGGCTGGTGGCGGCGCTGGGGGCCGTGGCGGGATTGTTCTTCCTCGCCGGGGCCGAATTCCTCGGCGCCGTCCAACTGCTGGTCTACGTCGGCGGCACGATGGTGCTATTGGTCTTCGGCGTGATGCTGACCGCCCGGGGACCGTTCGTCTCGATGAAGACCGGCCCGGGGCAGTGGCTGATCGCCTTGCTGTCGGCCGGTGCGCTGCTGGTCGTGCTGTTGCAGGTCGCGTTGGGGGTCAACGCCTGGGCCGGCCCCAATCCGGCGGCCGCGCAGGCGGAAATCCGGCCCGCCAGCGCCCCGCTCGGCTTGGCCTTGCTCGGTGTCCGCGTCGATCAATTGGAGGATCGAGAGTCGAAGGTCGAAGGTCGAAGGTCGAAGGAAATGATCGACTCTCGACATTCGACTCTCGACATTCGACCCTCATCCGCCCCCGTCTCCGGCTACCTGTTGATCTTCGAACTCCTTTCTATCCATTTATTCGTCGTGCTGATCGGCGCCGCCTACCTCGCCCGGGCGAGGGGACGAGTGTCGAGTGTCGAGTGTCGAGTGTCGAGTGAACGAAGTCTTTCTCGACCCTCGACCCTCGACCCTCGACCGACGACCAACGACCAACGAAAACCATGAATCCCCTCACGCAACCCATCGGCCTGTCGCATTACCTCGTGGTCGGGGCGATTCTGTTCGTCTGCGGCATCGCCTGCATGGCCGCCAAGCGGAACGCCCTGGGCGTGCTGATGGGAATCGAGCTGGTGCTGAACGGGGCGAACTTGAACTTCATCGCCTTCGGCAGCCCGCTGCTCCGCGGGGAGGCGAATCAGACGATCGGCTTAGACGGGCAACTGATCGCCCTAACGGTGATCGTGCTGGCCGCCGCCGAGGCCGCCGTCGCCTTGGCCATCGCCCTGGTCTATTACCGCACCCACGCCACGATCGACGTCGATCGGGGAGAGGAGTTGAAAGGATAAATGTTGAATGATTTTTTAATTGCAAATTGAAAAGTGCAAATTTCAAATTGCAAAATGAACAACAATAAGCAATGGACATCAACATCTTACTTCCCCGATTGCTCGCCGCCGCGTGGCTCTTGCCGTTGGCCTCGTTCGCGGGGATCGTGTTTTTCGGCCCCCGGTTGGGCAAGGGCGGCAAAGGATCGGGCTACGTGGCCACCGGGGCGATCCTCCTGGCCTTCGTCCTCTCCGCCACGGCGCTGGTCCTGTGGCTCTCACACTCCCCTCTCCCGTTGGGAGAGGGGCAGGGGGTGAGGGCTGACCTGCCGGTAACCGGCCCTCACCCTAACCCTCTCCCAATGGGAGAGGGGACCAAGGCAATCTCCGGCGACTGGTACGCGCTCGGCGCATTGGGCGACCTGAAGATCACGATCGGCTACTACATCGACGCCCTGACGCTGGCGATGTTCGTGATGGTCTCGCTCGTGGCCTCGTGCATTCACATCTATTCCTTCGGTTACATGCACGAGGAGCTGCATGAGGTGACCGATCCGCTGGTCACGCTGAAAAACGGCGAGACCTTACGCCGCCGAGGGCGTTTTCATCGCTTCTTCCAGTATTTTTCGCTATTCTGTTTCAGCATGTTGGGGCTGGTGCTGGCGGGAAACGTGGCGATGGTCTTCGTCTTTTGGGAGCTGGTCGGCATCTGCTCCTATTTGCTGATCGGCTTTTACCACGAACGACGCAGTGCCTCCAATGCAGGCAACAAGGCGTTTATCGTCAACCGGGTCGGCGACTTCGGGATGATCGTCGGCCTGATGGTCCTCTGGACCGGCCTGGGGACGTTTTCCTTTTCTGAAATATTTAACCAGGTCCGTCCCGCAGAAAACCAGCATCAGCTTCAAGTGCCCGAGGGACTGGTCCGCTACGCCGCCCGGGCGGAGATCGCCGGGATCGTCCGGCAGGCGCCGGACCTGGAGACGGCGGAAAAGCAAATTGCCGAGCAGGTGCCGCTCTGGCGCGAAAAGGGTTTCGGCTACGGTTGGCTGGTGCTGGCCGGGCTGGGGATCTTCTGCGGCTGCGTGGGTAAGAGCGCCCAGTTCCCGCTGCACGTGTGGCTACCCGACGCGATGGAAGGTCCCACGCCCGTCAGCGCACTGATCCACGCCGCGACGATGGTCGCCGCAGGCGTGTACCTGGCGGGCCGATTCTTTCCCGTCTTTACGCCCGAGGTCCTGCTGGTCATTGCCTACGTCGGCTGCATTACGCTTTTCCTGGCGGCGACGATGGCCCTGGTGGCCACCGACATCAAGCGGGTGCTGGCCTACTCGACGGTCAGCCAGCTCGGCTACATGATGTTCGCCCTCGGGCTGGGCGGCTGGATCGCGGGCCTGTTCCACCTGTTTACGCACGCCTGTTTCAAGGCCCTGTTGTTCTTGTGTTCCGGCTCGGTGATCCACGCCTGCGGCACCAACGAGATGCCGCAGATGGGCGGATTGCTCAAGAAAATGCCCTACACCGCCTGGACGATGCTGGTCGGCTGCCTGGCCATCGCCGGGGCGGGAGTCCCCTTCATCCTCGGCGGCATCGGCCTGAGCGGCTTTTATTCGAAAGACTGCATCATTGCGATGGGCATGGTCCACAAGGAAGCCAATCCGTTGCACGGCTGGCTGTTTTACGTCGCGGTGATCGGGGCGGGCATGACCTCGTTCTACATGTTCCGGCTCTGGTTTATGACCTTTTCGGGGAAACCCCGCGACGCCCACGTCCACGAGCACGCCCACGAATCGCCACGGTCGATGGTCGTTCCGTTGGTGATCCTGGCGTTCCTGAGCGTCGTCGCGGCGTGGAACCTCCCTTCGACCCGTTGGGGATTGGAGCCGCTGCTCCGGCAGGCGTATCCCGCCGGCGCGGAAACGGGCAATGCGGCCGGCGCAATCTGGAAGACCGTGGCCATTCCCGCCGAATCGGCATCCCACGATCATGCCGTTCACGGACAGGCCACGCTCTACGCCCTGGGGATGGCCCTGGCGGGCTTTTTGGTCGCCCTCGCGTATTACGGCCTCCGCCTGCTCGATCCCGAGCGCCTCCGCCGGACCTTCGCCCCGCTGTATTGGGTGTTCATCAATAAATGGGGATTCGACCGGCTGTACGGCTGGCTGTTTGTCCGCGGATCGCTCGTCGCCGCCTGGGCGACCGCGGCGGTGGACCGCTACGTCATCGACGGCCTGGCCGACAACTCCGCCCGGGCCGTGGCGCTCTGTGCGCGGCTGGACGACTGGTTCGACCGCCGCGTGGTAGACCGGCTGATCGACCGGCTGGCCGGATTCACCTACGCCGCGGGCCTCCGGCTCCGCCGCCTCCAGACCGGCAACGTGCGGCAGTACGTGATGCTCCTGGCGGTGGGTACGGTCGTTTTGTTCATGTTAATGAGTTTTTACGTAAGGAGCGTTTTCAAATAATCCCTCATCAAGCCGCGACCGACGGTCGCGGCTTGATGATCCGAGGTCCCGATAATGCCTGACTTTCTCACGTGTTTGTTCAGCGCCGTGGTTTTCCTGCCCGCCGCGGGCGCGCTGGTTTTGTGCTTCGTGCCGGGACGGAACACGGCGGCGATCAAGTGGTTTTCGCTGGCCGTCACGGCGGCGGTGTTCCTGCTGACGGTGTGGATGGCGCTCCCGGCAACGTCGCCGGGTTCCGGCCAGTTCGACTTCGGCGCCGCCGCGATGCAGAACGTGGTCCTCCACCGCTGGATTCCCGCCTTCCGCGTCGATTACCTCCTCGGCGTCGACGGCATCAGCTTCCCCCTGATCCTGCTGACCTCGTTTCTCAGCCTCCTGGCCCTGGTCGCCGGCTGGAAGATCGCCAAGCACGTCAAGGCCTATTGCATCCTCTTCCTGCTGTTGGAGACGGGGATGCTGGGCGTCTTCTTCTCGCTGGACTTTTTCCTGTTTTACGTCTTCTGGGAAGTGATGCTCCTGCCGATGTACTTTTTGATCGGCATCTGGGGCGGACCCCGCCGGGAATACGCCGCGATCAAGTTCTTCCTCTTTACTCTGGCCGGCAGCGTCATGATCCTGGTGGCGATCCTGATGCTCTACTTCAACAGCGACGTCCGCTGCCTGTCGCCCGAACAAAAGGCGGCCTGCCACCTGGCCGACGACGCGGCCGTGGAGTCGGATCAGCCGGTGCGCACGTTCAACCTCCTCGCCCTGGCCGAACTGGGCCAAAGCCCCGATTCGCCTTTCGCCCGGGAAACGCTCTGGTGTGGACAGTCGATCTCCTGGTGGGCCTTCCTCCTGCTGTTTATCGGATTCATCATCAAGCTGCCGGCCGTGCCGGTCCACACCTGGCTGCCCGACGCCCACGTCGAGGCCCCCACGCCGATCTCGATGATCCTGGCCGGGGTGCTGCTGAAGATGGGCGGCTACGGCATCCTGCGGATCTGTTACCCGATCTGCCCCGACGCCGCCTACAGCCTGGCCTGGCTGGTCTGCGGCCTGGGCGTGCTGAGTATGGTCTACGGAGCCTTCGCCGCCATGGCCCAAAAGGATTTCAAACGGCTCGTGGCCTACAGCTCCGTCAGTCACATGGGCTACGTGCTGTTGGGCATCGGCGTGTGGAGCGCCGTGGCGGCCAACGCCTATTCCACGAAGTTCTGGTCCTGGGCGATGAGCGGGGCCATGTTCCAGATGATCGCCCACGGGCTAAGCTCCGCCGGCATGTTCTTCTTGGTCGGCGTGGTCTACGACCGCGTGCACCACCGCAACCTCGACCAGTACGGCGGGCTGTTCGCGCGGATGCCGCTCTACAGCGGACTGAGCGTCGGCATCTTCTTCGCCGCGCTGGGGCTGCCGGGTTTGTGCGGCTTCATCGGCGAATTCTGGGTCGTGCTCGGCTCGTGGAGCTACAGCGCCGCGCTGGCGGTGGTCGCCGCCTCGGTGGTGATCCTGACGGCCGGGTATATTTTGTGGACTATCCAGCGCGTGTACCTCGGTCCGGAGTACAAAGGTCCGCACCCCGAGGCGCTCACCCCGATCACCCGCCGGGAAGTCGCCGTCGCCGCCCCGCTGCTGGCGTTTGCAATCCTCCTGGGCGTCTATCCCCAGGCGCTGTTCAATTACACGTCGCCGACGATCGATCAAACCGTCCATCGCTTGAGCGACTGGGCGCGGCAGCATGATCAGGAACAATCCCTGGAAACTGAAATCGAAAAACCGACGCCCGTCGATTCGCCGTAAACGCATCCATTAATTCCGTTTATCAAGTCTCAGAAAATAATTGTCCAATAGCCGGCGGCTAACAGCCGCCGCGAAATACGCGAATACCCCTCGGCGGCTGTTAGCCGCCGGCTACTGGAGTCAACTTGAACAATCCGTCCTCCATAAGCATTCCTCCTCGTTCCGCAGCTCCAGCTTCGGAACGAGAAATTATTGACGACCTCCCGTGAATTTTCCCGAATTGATCCAATCCGTATTTGACGACACCCTCGGCCCGGGGCAGTCGCTGTCCTTGTTCCGGCCGGAGTTGACGCTCTGCGCGACGATGATCGCGATCCTGCTGGCGCGGATGATCCTGCCCCGTTGGAAAACGAGCGGTTTTTATCTCGTGCTCCTGGGCTTGACGCTGGCGCTGGCCTTCGTCTTTCCCTGGCGCTGGTTTGCCGAGGGCGCGTTACCGGGACAGGAAATTTTCACGGGGCTGCTGGCCGCCGACCGGTTTTCCGTCGCCCTGCGCGGCCTCCTGCTGCTGTTTACCTTATTGTTTGTCACCTTCACCCAGATCGCCGGCCGCTGGGCCCCGGAGGACGGGGCGGAGTTTTTCGTGCTCCTCCTGGGGGCCGTGCTGGGGATGTGCCTGATGGTCTCGGCCAATCACGTGATCGTCGTGCTCCTGGGGATGGAGATGGCCAGCCTGCCGTGCTACGTGCTGGCGGGATGGCAGCGCGACCGCCGCGTTAGCAGCGAGGCGGCGCTGAAGTACGCCGTCTTCGGGGCCGCCGCGGCGGGGATCTTGCTGTTCGGCATGAGTCTCCTGGCCGGCGCCCTGGGGTCCGTCCACCTGCCGACGATGGGCCGGCGGCTGGCCGAATTGCTCCAGGCGGGCGTCGATCCCGCCCAACTGACGGCCCTGATCCTCGGCGGCCTGATGGTCACCGTCGGCGTGGCGTTTAAGCTGGCGGCGTTCCCCTTCCACTTCTGGATACCCGACGTCTTCGAGGGGGCCACCGCCGAGGTGGCGGCCTTTATCTCCGTAGCCTCGAAGGCGGCCGCCCTGGGACTGCTGGTCCGCCTGGCCGGCGCCTTCGTCGGAGTGCCCGACGCCCGGCAGTTCCTCGTGGTGCTGGTCTCCCTGCTGGCCGCCGTCACCTGCACCTTCGGCAACCTGGCCGCCTACGGGCAGAACAACCTCAAGCGCCTGCTGGCCTACTCGACCATCGCGCACGCCGGCTACATGATGATGCCGGTGGCGGCGATGATCGCCCTGGCGGGCGGGCAGGGGTCGCCGGACGCGCCCCTCTCGGAGGCCCAGAAGGCCGTCGCCGCCCTGCTGGTGTACCTGGGCATCTATCTCTTTATGAACCTGGCGGCGTTCGCCGGCGTGGCCTTTATGCGGAACGTCGCCCACAGCGAAGACCTCCGCGACTACGCCGGGCTGGTCCATTCGTCGCCGGGATTCACCGTCTGCATGGCGATCGTGATGTTCAGCCTGCTGGGCATCCCGCCGCTGTCGGGCTTTACGGCCAAGTGGACGATCTTCCTCGCCCTGGTCAGCGCCAAGCTCTGGACCTTGCTGGCAATCGGCGTGCTGAACACGGTGCTGAGCCTGTTTTACTATCTCCGCGTGGTGAAGGTAATGACCCTCGACGCGCCCCCGGCCGACCGCGCCGCGCCGCGGATCCCGCTGACCTCGGCGGCAGGCGCCTATTTCGCAATGCTCACCGTTCCTGTGGTCGCCCTGTTCTTCCTCTGGGGCGGCCTGTCGCGCTGGGCCGACGCCGCCGCCCAAGCGCTGTTTTTCACGACGTTCGGCCCGTGAAACGGATAAGGAACGCAAGACGGCGTCTTTTGACAAAGGAACCCCAGTGCGATAAAATAGTATCGTAGATACACATCGCGTGCCGGAAATAATAAATGTCAACCGTCACCCACCAACCCGAAACGCGGATCCTCATCCCGAACGTCTCCTGGGAGGTGTTCTCCGGATTGGCGGCGGCGGATTGCGCCGGGACGCGGTTTGCCTACGACCAAGGATTGCTGGAAATTATGTCCCCTTCTTTGGAACACGAGTGGAGTCACCGACTCTTGGGCCGGTTGATCGAGGCCTTGACCGAAGAGTTGAACATCCCCCTGCTAAGCGCCGGTTCGACAACCTTGAAGCTGCAATTGAAACAGCGCGGCGTGGAACCGGACGAATGTTACTACTTGACCCACGAAGCTCAAGTGCGGGGAAAATTCGATTTGGATTTAACCGTCGATCCGCCCCCCGACCTGGCCCTCGAAGTCGATATTTCCCGTAGCTCGCTCGACAAATTGGATATTTATGCCGATTTGGGCGTGCCCGAACTGTGGCTTTACAACGGCGAAAACCTGCGCGTCTATCCGCTGCAAGCCGATGGACGCTATCGTCAACAGGAAAGCAGCCTGAACTTCCCTTTCCTCGACCTCAAGGAAATCGAGAAACTCATGGGACATTTTCATCCCGGCGGAGAGACGGCCTGGATCCGTTCTTTCCGTGACTGGGTTCGAGAACAATACGGGCATCTTTCTCCGTAGTTGGACTTGCGGCTTTACGGCTTTCTCTCTTCCTCATTCCCCTTTTTCCTCCCATGAAAACCCTGATCCTCGGCCTCGGCAATCCACTGGTCAGCGACGACGGCGCCGGGCTGCGGGTGGCCGAGGCGCTGAAGGGGCGGCTGGCCGGGCGGGAGGACGTCGAGGTCTCGGAGGACTACTGGGGCGGGTTGCGGCTGATGGAGCGGCTGATCGGCTACCGCCGGGCGATCATCATCGACGCCGTCTGCTCGGGGGCCGCCCCGGGGACCATCCACCGGCTCTCCCCCGATTCGATCCCCACCCAGCGGAGCGCCTCGGCCCACGACGTCAATCTGCCCACGGCCCTGGAATTCGGCCGGCAGGCGGGGATGGATTTGCCCCGGAACGAGGAGATCCACCTTGTCGGAATCGAGGCGGCGGATATACTCAACTTCAGCGAGCGATGCACTCCCGCCGTCGAGGCGGCCATCCCCCGGGCCGTCGAGACGGTGTTGGACCTCCTGTTAGAATTGGAAGGAAATACGGAACGCGGAATGCGGAGTGCGGAATAAAAGAGAAAACACTCTATCGTTCTTTTCCGCATTCCGCACTCCGCATTCAACATTCCTGAAAGGACCCTCCCATGATCTCCTCCGAAGTCTTGCGTCGGTACCCTTATTTTGCCGGCATTCACGAAGAGAGTCTCAAACGGCTGGCGATGATCGCCGAGGAAAAGCGGATCCCCGCCGCGACCCGGGTCTTCAACGAAGGCGACCCCGCCGACAAAATGTCGGTCATCGTCAAAGGCGAAGTCCACGTCCAGTATCTGCTGGGCAACAACGAGCTGCGGACGGTGGACACGCTGGTCGACGGGGAGATCCTGGGCTGGTCGGCGATGATCGCCCCCTACAAGATGACGGCCCATTGCACCGCGACGAAAGACACCGAGCTGGTCTGCCTCGACGCCCGGAAGCTCCGCGAGCTGTGCGACGAGGATCCCCGCCTGGGATACCAATTGACCATCGAAATCGCCAAGCTCCTGGCCCACCGGCTGGAAGGGGCCCGCGTCCAGTTGGCGGTGGTGTAAAATACAGTAGATGCACGAGCTTTCCATCGTCGAAGCGTTGATCGAACAGGTGGGCCGCGAGGTGAAGCGCGCCGGACTGGCGGGGAAGATCCACCGCGTGGAGCTTTCCGTCGGCCGCTTCAGCGGCGTCAATCCCGGCTGCCTCCAGTTCGCCTTTAACCTGCTGACCGAAAAGACGCCGCTGGAAAAGACGGAAATCGTGATCCACGAGCCGAAGGCCGTCTGCCGCTGCCAACGCTGCAACGCCCGGATCGAGGTGGACGAGTTCGTCGCCCAATGCCCCGAGTGCGGCAGCCCCGAGGTGATTCTCGAGGGCGGCCGGGATCTGACCCTGCAAAGCATCGACGTGGAGGAATCATGAAAATCGTCGCCGCAAAAAAAATCCTGAAGTTTAACGACCGGCTCGCCGCGGAGAACCGCGCGGCGTTCGACGCCGCGGGCGCGTTCTGCGTGAACGTGGTCGGCTCGCCGGGATCGGGCAAGACCACGCTCCTGGAAGCCCTCTTTGCCGCGGGGAAGGGGCGCCTCCGCCCCGCCGTCATCGAGGGCGACATCGCCGGCGCCGTCGACGCCCAGCGGATGGAAAACATCGACGTGCCCGTGGTCCAGATCAACACCGAAGGCGCCTGCCATCTCGACGCGGCAATGGTCGCCTCGGCCGTCGGTGAACTCGACCTCGGCGCGACCGGCTTCTTAATGATCGAGAACGTGGGCAACCTCGTCTGCACCGCCGGATTCGATCTGGGCGAACATCTCCGGCTGATCGTCTTAAGCACCAGCGAAGGGGACGACAAGGTCGTGAAATACCCGGCGATCTTTCAAGGCTCCCACGCCTTGGTGATTACCAAATCCGACCTCTGTCCCTATCTCAACTTCGATCCGCAACGTTTGATCGACGATTTCCACCGCCTGGTCCCCCAGGCCCCCGCCTTTCAAGTCGCGGCGCTCCGCGGCGACGGCGTCCAGGACCTGGCTGAGTGGCTGCTGGAAAAACAAACTGGCCGACAGGGAGCGGCTCTCCCAGAAAAAAAATAAAAAATTCCCCACTATAGCGGGATATCATTTTATTGCCATAAATCATTGCATAGCATATACTTATCAAGCGTTGAAATAGCGTCGATCCCTTATTCAGAGGGGTGGTGGATTTCCATCATCGGGCTATTGACCCCATATTTACTTGGTATAGACTATAAGTAAGGAAAGCTTTCCATTCTCTGAACTGCCCATCCGGTTCCTGCCCCGCCGGATGGGCTTTTTTTTGCGCTTCAGATTTCGACCGCTCGGCCCCGGCGAACCGATTCGGTTTGCTTCCGGCAGAGAATTAAAGCGTCCCGGGCGAGCCGGGCGTCCAGCACGGTGGAAGGCGCGCCGCGGCCGACGGTGCGGACGACCTCGCGGATTTCGGCGACGAAGGCGTCCAGCGGATCGCCGCCGACCGTCGGCCGCTGCACCCGACCGTCCGACAACAGCACCGTCGGCGGCGTGTGGGCGTTCAGGCCCTTTCCGATAGTCGCGAAGTTAAACAGCAGCGTCGCCCCTTCCAGATAGATTTCGTAGCCGTGGGTGAAGGGCCGGCCCTGCTGGGCAATCACGCCGCCGGCCGCTGTGACGATCAACCGCGGATCGTCGAAGAGGAACTGCGTGGAAAAGCGTTCCACCACTTCGCCGCGGAGCGTTCCCACGCTCCGCACCCGCCGGGGCATGCCGCACGTCAGGCGGATGAAATGCGCGTCGTGGACGTGCAAGTCGAGCATCGGCCCGCCCACTTTGTCGGGATGGTAATAGTCGGGTAGCCACGCGGGATCGGAGATGATCCGTTTAAAATGCCCGCCTAAGAGTTTCCCGTACTTGCCGCTGACGATCGCCCGGTACGCGAAACGATATTCCGGAAAGAAGGGGAGGACGTGGCCGATCAGCAGCCGCCTGCGCGACTGCCGGGCGGCCGCGATCATCTTCGCGGCGTCCGCTGCGGCAAGCGCGATCGGCTTTTCGCAGAACACGTGCTTGCCGGCCTGCAAGGCGCCGAGCGTAACCGGGGCGTGCAGGGCCGGCGGCAGGCAGACATCGATCAGGTCCACGTCCGGATCGGCCGCCAGTTCCCGCCAGTCGGCATAGGCGGCCAGGGCGGAGAGGTCCATCCGCCGGCCCGGCGGTCCGAAATTTCCCTTGATTCCCCGCCAATCGCCGGCCCGCCGCCGGGGATCCAGTTCGCACAGCGCAACGACCTTCGCTCCGCGGACCTTCCGGTACGCCGTGTAATGGATCATCCCCATGAATCCGAGGCCCGCGATGCCGACGCGGATCGTCATGCTCACATCCATCCTTTCTCTTGATACCACCGGGCCGTTTGGGAAAGCCGTTCCCGCAGCGGAGCGAGGACCCGGAAGCCCAACTCCCGCTGCGCCGCCTCGGCGGAGCAGATCCACGAGCCGGCCGTCATTTCCCGGGCCTTGTCAAGATTCAGAATTTGAGGCTTGCGGCTGATCTGGCTGACGACGGTCACTCCGCCGGCCACCAGCCACACCAGCGGCGTGGCGATGTGCAACGGGAAGGCAGCGCGTCGGCCGACGGCGTGCGCGATCAGCCGGCCGAGATCGTCGTAGACCGGCGTCTCCTCGCAGGCGGCAAAATAGTATCCCTGGCCCCGCGACGCGGAACCGTTGCTCCGCGGATCGGCCAACCGGCGGCCGCGCCGGGACGCCCGGATCAGTAAATCCACCAGGTCGTCGGCGTGGATCAATGAGAACCGGTTCCGCCCCAGTCCCGGCACCGTGTGCACGCCGAACCGTTTGACGGCCCGGAACATCGGCAGACTGGCCGCGTCGCCTTCGCCCAGCACGATCGAGGGCCGGATCACGGTGATCGGCACCCGCCCGGCCCAGGCCCCCACCTCCCGCTCGCCGTACCGCTTGCTCCAGCCGTAGTGGGAAACCGGCTTCGGCGGATCGCTTTCCACCCGCGGCCGGCCGTCGACCGACGGACCGCAGGCCGCCAGCGAGGAGACGATCGTCAGGACCGGCGGCGTGGCGGCGGCGCAGGCCCGGGCGATGTTCCGCATCCCCCCCTGGTTGACCCGATAATATTCCTTCCGCGTCAGGGCCTTGACCACCCCGGCCAGATGATACACCGACTCGTGACCGGCCACGGCGCGGGTCAGGCTCTCAAGATCGGTGACGTCGCCGTAAAACAGACGCACTTTCAACGCCCGAAGGGATTCAATTTGCGAGGTCGTGCGCACCAGGCAAGAGACCTCTTCTCCCCGCCGCACCAATTCCTGCACGAGGTGCGATCCGATAAAACCGCTCGCGCCGGTAACCAAGACCTTGGCCATGATCGACTCCGTTCAAGAGATGAGGTTCGCTTCCTTTCGTAGGAGGCGGCTCCCGCCGCCGATGATGTTTTTCCCATTCCGTCGGCGGCGGGAGCCGCCTCCTACAAAAGAAATCCCGGTCCTACCAGGACGCGCCCCAAGATACCTTTTTTCCCTAACTGCGCCAATTGTAAGTTCCCTCGAGCGCCTGCTGCACGACGTGGGTAATCTGGCGGAGCGTCACTGTTTTCGACAAGACCGAAAAAGCCCGGGCCAGCCGGGCCTGCTCCAGGATCTTTTCATCCAATTGGGCGGAAAGGAGAATGCAGGGCAAAATGGCGCGGAACTCGTGCAGCCGTTTCAGGGTCTCCAGCCCGGAAAGCCGGGGCATGTGGACGTCCAGCAGCACCAAGTGCACCTCTTCCCGACGGACGACCTTCAGGGCCTCCTCCCCGTCGCCGGCCACAAGCGTGCGGAACCCCTTCGGCTCCAGCGCCCCCCGCAGGGTCTCGCGGAAATCCTGGTCGTCGTCGGTAATCAGCAGGGATGGCGTGGTGCAGATCATGGCGGGGATCTCCGAAAAACAGACATACATCCATAACCGAGCAAGTTCGATACCAAATATGTACTATTCGCTTTCCTGTAATCGAATCCTGCTGCACAACTCCCTATTTTACAACAAGTTACACGTGTTGCCCTGATGTCCGCAAGTAAAAATCACGCCGTCCGGATCCCTAATCCCTCCTGCGAAGGACATCCACATTCTGCCTATTTGGCAGGCAACGCCCCATTCCCCGTTTCGGCCGGCGTGTTTGCGCCGTTCCATGATATCCCCAGCTTGGAACTCCAAACGCCATCGCCCGCCTTCTCAACGCTCCCCGTTCCGATCTTTCCTCAGGGCGTTCTTTTCCCCATTCCCAATTAACCCTATAACACGGGAATGGCACGAGGCTAAAAACGAGCGGGCGGCGCGAGGGGCGTCCGGCAAAACGGCCCCCGTTTCGAGGACTGATTGATGTTTTGCATCCGAGGGATTTATGACGATGCGCTCCCCGTCAACCGGGCGGCCATCGCGCAGGTCCAGGATATTCTCCGCGTACAGTTTCCCCTGTTGCGGGAGGGCGTGATTCTGGAGATCCCCGAGCGGCTCCGGAATCCTCTGAAATTCCAGTTTCGCTCCATGCTCTTCGTGGCCGAAGGCGCCAAGGCCCAAGTCAAGGGTTTTGCCTTCCTCGCCTACGAACCGGAGCTGCGCTTCTGCTATCTGGATTACGTCGCCACGGCGAAGAACATGCTGGACCGGGGGATCGGCGGCTCGCTCTACGAACGGGTCCGGCAAGAGGCCCTCCGGCTGCAAGTCGTCGGCCTGTTCTTCGAGTGCCTTCCCGACGATCCGGCCTTGTGTTCCGATCCCGTCGCCCTCAAGCAGAACGCCGCCCGGCTGCGCTTCTATGAACGTTACGGCGCCCGGCCGATCGTCGGCACGGCCTACGAAAGCCCTATCACGCCGCAGAGTCAAAATCCGCCCTACCTGGTGTTCGACGACCTCGGCCGGAACGCGGGCTTGCCGCGCGAGCAAGCCCGGGTCATTGTCCGGGCCATCCTCGAGCGCGAGTACGGTCACGTTTGCAGCAAGCAGTACATCGACAAGGTGGTGGAATCGTTCCGCGATCCCGGGATCCGCCTGCGGGAACCGAAATATCGGACCAAGGAACTGCCGCCTCCGCGGAGTTCGCAGATTCCCCCCGACCTGAAAATCGCATTGGTCGTCAACGACCGGCACGGCGTCCACGAAGTCCGCGACCGGGGGTACGTCGAAGCGCCCGTCCGCATCACCACGATCCTGAAAGAAATCGGCGGCTGCGATCTGTTCACCGCCGTACCGCCCAGGAACTATCCCCTCAGCCACATCCTGACGGTGCACGACTCCGACTTCGTGAAATACCTGAAACGGGTATGCGAGAACGTTCCCGAGGGCGAATCGGTCTATCCCTACGTGTTTCCCCTCCGCAACGCCGCCCGGCCGCCCAAGGAACTCGCCGTCCGGGCGGGATACTACTGCATCGACACCTTCACCCCCTTGAACCGCCGCGCCTACGCGGCGGCGGAACGGGCCGTCGACTGCGCCCTCACCGCGGCCGACGCCGTCCTCTCCGGACGGCCCGCCGCATACGCCCTCGTCCGCCCCCCCGGACACCACGCCGAACGCCGCGCCTTCGGCGGTTTCTGCTACTTCAACTCCGCCGCCGTCGCCGCCCAGCGCCTCAGCGCGTCCGGCAAGGTGGCGATCCTCGACGTCGACTATCACCACGGCAACGGGCAGCAGGACATCTTCTACGACCGGGCGGACGTCCTGACGGTCTCCATCCACGGTCATCCGCGGATCGCCTACCCGTACTTCAGCGGATTTGAAGACGAAAAAGGCCTCGGACCCGGCGAAGGTTTCAACCTGAACTTCCCGCTGCCGGAAACGGTCGACGGGCCTCGCTACCGCGAAACGCTCCAAAAGGCCCTCCAGGCGATCGCGGCCTTCCGGCCCACCTTCCTCGTCGTCGCCCTGGGACTCGACACCGCCAAGGGCGACCCCACCGGAACCTGGACCCTCCGGGCGGCCGATTTCGAGGCCAACGGCCGCCTCATCGGCGCGCTCAAGCTGCCCACCCTCGTCGTCCAGGAAGGCGGATACAACACCCGCAGCCTGGGCGCCAATGCCCGCCGCTTCTTCCTCGGCCTCTGGTCCGCCCTGCAGACCTGAGTCCCTCGAAACCCAACCGCAAATCCCGCTCCCAACACCACCCCCGCTTTTCCACCATGCCCGCTCCACCGGTCCCCTGCCGGTGGACGGAACGATTCCAACCGGCACGCCCAGCGCGTAGGCCAAAAAGATCACCAGCGTTGTGCTGCCCAGCCCGTTGCCCAGCGCCCACAGCCCGCCGTTCCAATACGCCATCCGCCGCGCCCGGCGGCGCTGGAGGAGCGTTAGACGAGGAGCCGGCGTCATGGTTTTCCCCTATTGAGTTTCTGTTGCGGAAAGCTGGGTGCCATGCCCACGCTGGCGTGGGCATGTTGGAAATGCGAGAAAAGTACGACATGCCCACGCCAG
>JAFGPV010000010.1 GCA_016936015.1 Pirellulales bacterium | reverse complement strand
GTGGAGATGAGCGGTAAGCAGTGTTCCTCACTTCAGACTGCAAGGGAACACTAATCTCCGCTGATCGACACTGATCGAAAATCAGCGGCAGGGGGAGTTGGTCATCAAAAGTCGAAAAATGCACGGGAGGCTCCCCGGTTTGGGGTCTTTTTCGTTCTTTTGGGGGACTTTGTTGCTCAACAAAAATGCAATTTTCCACGTTTTTTATTTTGGGGCCGTTCCTTCCCGCTGCGGGTCGGGGGATGGATCGGGGGGTGCGTCGCATATTTTCCACGCCAAGGCCGGATGTTCGGATCGTCTTGTCAAAGAGTGAGAGTGGACTAATGTACATTATAGGGGCGGGGTGGCCCATTTGCAAGAGGTTTTTTCAGGGCGGGTTAGTTTTTCGGGTCGATCTTGAGCGGCTGGGGAGGGATAGTCCGCCGGGTGAATGTCAACAGGGCCTAATCCCTTATCTCTTATCCTTTATCTTTCATCCCTTCGGTGCGTTGTTGCTGAAGGCGGTCAGTTCGGTGTTGATCATGTTCAGCAGGGTTTGGAGGAAGGCCACGGCCATCGGTCCGACGAAGATGCCGATCGGACCCATCGCCTTGATGCCGCCGATGATGCTCAGCAGGGCCAGCAGGGGGTGCAATTTCGACCGGCCGTGCAGCACCCAGGGTTTGATGACGTTGTCGATCGTGGAGACCACCAGCAAGCCGTACAGCGCGAGGAACACGCCGGGCCAGATCCGCTGGTCGATGAACACCAGCCAGGCCGCCACGGCTCCCCAGACCGAGGCGGCTCCGATGAAGGGGATCATGGCGAAGAGCATGGTCAGGACCATCAGGAGGAAGACGGCATCGGCGCCGACGACATAGAAGCCCAATCCGGCCAACAGTCCCTGCACCAGGGCCGCCAGCACCTGCGAGAGGACGACCGCCCGGGTCACGTTGACGAAGCGTTCGAGCAATTCGGCTTCATATTTTTCTTCCAGCGGCGTAATCCGCATCAGCGTGCGGATCATCACGGGGCCGTCGGCGAAAAAGTAGTACACGGCGATGATGATGACGATCAGCCCGACGACGGAGCGGATGATGAAGCGGCCCGTGCGGAGGACCAGGGGGGTCAGGAACTCGTCCACCTTTTTCCGGAAGGTCTCCTCGACGTCGTCGGGTTTCAGATCGACGTCGAACAACTGCTTGCCCACCTCCGTGACCCGCTTGGCGAACCACCGGGAGACGGCGTTCGGCTCGGGGGCCGGGGATTGCTTTTCCAAGGCGGCCTGCTCCTCGGGGACGTTCGCCCGTTTGACGTCCGCGGCAAACAGGTAATACACGCTGTTGGCTTCATAGACCGCCTGCAAGATCAGGAAAAAGGTGGGCACGAGGAACAGCACCAGGATGAAAAGCGTCGTCAGTCCGGCGGCAATCCGGTCGTGCCCCTGGCACTTGACCTGGAACCAGCGGTGCACCGGTCCGAAAATAATCACCAGCAGCAAGGCCAGGAACAGCGGCAGGATGAAATCGGCCATCACCTGGAAAAACACGGCGGCGATGACCAGCATGATCGCCATCAGCGCCACGAACGAGATGATCCGGGCCATGGGAAATCTCCTTGGTTGAAGGGGACGTGAAAAGGATTTATGCTGGAATTATGGCAAATTCTATCCCGTCCCGCCGTTTCCGGAAATGGCTCTTGCCGGCGGTGAAGGTCCTGATCGTGCTGCTGGTGGCGTGGTTCATCCGCGATACGCTCCAAGAGGCCTGTAAGCACTTCGATTGGAAGGCATTGAGGTTTTCTTTCAGCCCTCACCCTAGCCCTCTCCCAAAGGGAGAGGGGACCAGTTTTTCCATATTCTGGATGTTCGCCTGCGGAGGGACCTACCTGCTGGGCCTGCTGCCGGCGGGACTGTATTGGCGCCACGTGCTTCGGGCCTTGGGACAAGAGGCCCGGCTCGGCGAGACGCTCCGGGCGTATTACGTCGGCCACTTGGGCAAGTACGTTCCCGGCAAGGCGATGGTCGTGATCCTCCGGACGGGCCTGATCCGCAGCCACCGGATAGACACCGCAGTGGCCGCGGTCAGCGTATTTTATGAAACTCTGACCATGATGGCCGTCGGGGCCTGCCTGGCCGCGGCCGTGGTGGCCTATCAACTCCGCGGCGAGCACGTGTTGTTCTGGGGCTCGCTGGCGATGATGGCCGTCGCGGGCCTGCCGACCCTGCCGCCGGTCTTCCGCCTGGTGACCCGGGCGCTCCGCCTGGGGCGTCTGGGAGAGGCGACGCAGCAAAATCTGGATCGGCTCGGCTATCGGACGCTGTTGTACGGCTGGTTTTCGATGACGGTGCTTTGGATTATAATGGCATTAAGTTTATGGACCGCGTTTCGCGCCGTCGGCGTGACGCAATTCGATTTCCTCGACCACGTTCCCGAGTTCCTTGCGGCGGTGGCCTTGGCGGTCGTGGGAGGATTTTTATCGTTCATCCCCGGCGGACTGGGCGTCCGCGATTTGCTGCTGGTGGAGTTGCTCGATAAATTATTCCGGCTGCCCGCCGCCCCGGCCACGCTCGCCAGCGCCCTGCTGCGGCTGGTCTGGCTGGTGGCCGAACTGTTGATTTTTGCGATCCTGTACTTTCGCACCTGGTTACGCTCGATGGGAAAACGCCTGTAGGAGGCGGCTCCTGCCGCCGATGGAAGCGGAAAAAAATGATCATCGGCGGCGGGAGCCGCCTCCTACAACTTGATTCCATTCACCACTCCGCATTTCCCCTATGCTTTCCGTCGTCATTCCCGTGCTGAACGAAGCCGCCAGCCTGGAGCAGTTGCACCGGGAGCTTTCGGAAGTCGCCGCCGCGCAGCGCTACGACCTGGAGATCGTCTTTGTCGACGACGGTTCGCGCGACGGTTCGTGGGAGCTGATCCGCCGGCTGGCGGAGCGGGACCCGCGGGTTCACGGGTTGCGGTTTCGCCGGAACTTCGGCAAGGCGGCGGCGCTCAGCGCCGGATTTGCCCGGGCCCGGGGCGAATTAGTCATGACGCTCGACGCCGACCTGCAAGACGATCCCCGGGAAATCCCCCGCTTCCTGGACGCCATGCGGCAGGATTTGGACGTGGTCAGCGGCTGGAAAAAGATCCGCCGCGATCCCTGGCACAAGGTCTATCCCTCCCGGGTGTTCAACGCCCTGGTCAGCGGCCTGACGGGCGTCGAGCTGCACGACCACAATTGCGGCATGAAGTGCTACCGCCGCGAGATCTTCAACGAGGTCCAGCTCTACGGCGAACTGCACCGCTTCGTGCCGGTGCTGGCGGCCAGCCGGGGATACCGGGTCGGAGAAATCGAAATCCGCCACCGGCCCCGGGAGTTCGGCCGCTCGAAGTACGGCGTGGCCCGGTTCCTCAAGGGTTTTTTGGACCTCCTGACCGTGAAATTCCTGACCGGCTTCGGGCAGCGTCCGCAGCACGTCCTCGGCGCGGTGGGATTGCTGTTTTTCGCCTTCGGGGCCCTGGCCTTGTTCTACTTAGCGTGCCAGTGGATCATCTCCCGCATGTTGCCGGGAGTGGCTGACATCGATCTCCACAAGCGGGCCTTGACCTTCTACTCCATCGCCTCGCTGCTGATGGGCGGGCAATTGATGTCGCTGGGCTTCCTGGCGGAGCTGTTTATCGCCTACCATCACCCGCAGGTGAAATCCTATTCCATCTGCGAACGGATCGGCGGCGGGGAACCCCAGACGGTGGAGAACAAGGAGAAAGAAAATCTAGCCGGCGGCTAACAGCCGCCGAGAAGTGCATCCGTTACCCTCGGCGGCTGTTAGCCGCCGGCTATTGCGTCTTTATATCAATCCCAAATATGAATGACACGTCTCCCTTGCCGACCGACGACACCCAGGCTCGACTTCGCCGGTCGATTTACTGGCTGTTGATCTTGATCGGCGTAGGCATGATGCTCGGCCGGATTTTCGCCGTCGACGCCGTCGACCGCCGGGCGGTGGAAAAGGAACGCCTGGGCCGGCTGGACCGGGATCTGGATCGAACGCGCCGGCTGCTCGTCGCCCGGGGCGTCCAAGGCGAAGCGTTGGAACAGGCCCTGGCCCAGGCGAAGAGCCAACTCCAATGGAATGCGCAGATGCGCCGCCCGTTCCTCAGCGCCAACGACCGCAGCCGCTGGTGCGCCGTCCGGGCGCTGGTCGAGCCGGAGATGCGCGTTCCGGGCGCGCCCTACGCCATCGACAAGGTCATTCAAGAGCCGGGCTGGGACACGATCGACAAGGTCAAGCACGACGGCCACTTATACTCCAGCAAGCCGCCGCTGTATCCGACGATCCTGGCCGGCGGCTACTGGGTGCTCTACCGCGTCGCCGGGTTGAGCCTGGCGACGGAGCCGTACGTCGTGGACCGGATCCTGCTGGTCGTCTTCAACGTTCTGCCGCTGACGATCGGTTTTCTCCTGATCGCCCGGCTTGTCGAACGGTTCGGCGCGACCGATTGGGGGCGGATCTTCGTCGTGGCCGCGGCGGTCTTCGGCACGTTTCTGACGACCTTCGCCGTGGTCATCAACAACCACCTGCCCGGGGCGGTCTGCGCCGCGGCGCTGCTGGCGGCAACCGTTCCCGTCTGGTTCGACGGCCGGCGCCGCATCGGCTGGTTCCTGGCGTCGGGTTTCTTCGCGGCGCTGCTGGTCTCTTTCGAGCTGCCGGGCCTGGCCCTGGCCGCCGCCGTCGGAGCGGCGCTGCTGTGGAAGGCACCCCGGCCGACGCTCTGCGGCTTCGTCCCCGCCGCGCTGGTCGTGGCGGCGGCCTATTTCGGAACCAACTTTATCGCCCACGGAACGTCTTCCATTCCTTACATGCACCGCGGGAAAACGGACAATTGGTATCATTACACTTACGAAGTCCACGGCGAGCAGAAGACCAGTTATTGGAACGACAAATCGAAAATGTCGTCCGTCGATCGGGGCGAGCCGGACGTCGGCGTGTACGCCTTTCACGTCCTGGTCGGCCATCACGGAATATTTTCCTTGACGCCCGTCTGGTTGCTCACCGTCATGGGTCTGGCCATGAGCTTCGGGGCCTCCCGGGGGCGGCCGTGGAAAGAGCTGGCCCTGTTGATCCTCGCCGTTTCCCTGGTCTGTCTCGCGTTTTACATCTTCTATCCCAACATGCACCGGAACTACGGCGGAATGACCTGCGGCTTCCGCTGGGTCTTCTGGCTGGCCCCGCTGTGGCTTGTGGCGATGATCCCCGCCGTCGATTTCCTGGCCGTCCGCCGCGGCGGCAAGCTCCTGGCCGCCGTCCTGCTGATGCTCTCCGTCCTCTCGGCCAGCTATCCCATCTGGAACCCCTGGACGCACCCCTGGTTGATGGATTTTCTGACGTACCTTCAATAAATTCCCCATCCAACATAAGAATCCCTCTGTGAAACCGCCCCCTCTGACGCCTGCGATTTTTCTGTTGTCCTGGATTTTAATCTTCCCGGATTCTACGGGGACCGCCGCCGAGAAAGCGCCGGTGCTGGTCGTTCCCTCCGCGGAGAGCACGCTCCACGTAGCGGTCCCCCTGCCGGAAGGCTTTAAGCGGAATCCCGATGCGCAGTATGGTCTTGTGGAAGTCGGCTTGGAAAGCAAGGCGTTCCCCATTCAGTTCTCGATCCCGGCGAAGGAGAGAGATCCGCAGGATCGGGCGAGGATGCTGGCCATCATATCGCCGCGCGAGGGGGCGCCGGCCGACCGGCGTTTTCGTTTGGTGCGTCGGACCGATTCCACGCCCGTCGAGTCGCCGTTCAGTCTGAAGGAGATCGACGGCAAGTCGGTCCGGGTCGAGGAAAACGGCAGGCCGCGGTTCACGTACAACTTCGAGAAGATCACCGGCGAAAAAGTGCCGGCCAGGGATCGCCGGAGGACGCGGAGCGGCTACGTGCATCCGCTCTGGGGGGTCCACGGCGAGGTGCTGACTTGCGATTTTCCCCGCGACCATTACCATCACCACGGCCTGTTCTGGGCCTGGCCCTACGTGACGGTCGGCGACAGGCTTTTCGACCTCTGGACCTCCCGGGGCATCCGGCAGGATTTCGTCCGCTGGAACCGTCGAGAGGCCGGGCCCGCGGCGGCCGTGCTCGACGTGGCCAACGGCTGGTTCGTCGGCGAGAAGTGCGTGATGGAGGAACGGGCGCTGTTGCGGGCGTTTGCCGGCGACGCGAAATCGCAGGTCCTCGACGTGGAGCTGACGTTCGTTCCCCAAGGCGAAGCGATCGCCCTCCGCGGGGCCAGGGAAAAGAGCTACGGCGGATTGGCCCTCCGCGGCAACGTGCGGTGGGGTAAAAATCAAAAAAAGGCGGCCGTCTCCACCCCGCTGGGAGTCGCGACGGAAGACCTGGTCGTCACCCGGCTGGCCTGGGCCGACTTGACCTATCCATTCCAAGAGGGATCGGAGAGCGGGGCGGCGATCTTCATCCCGCGGGACCATCCCGACTACCCGCCGACGTGGGTGGCCCGACGCTCCGGACTGCTCGCCGTCGGCTATCCGGGAGTCGAAGGGAAAACCTTTCCGCCCGGCCAACCGATCCGCTTGAACTACCGCCTCTGGATCCACGCCGACGCGCCCTCCCACGACGCCTTGAGACGGGCCTATGCCGATTACCTCCGCGGCGGCCGGGCACGGTGGAAAAACTAATTGTTCTTTCCCGAATACAATCTGGTGGAAGCCGGAACTATCCTGCATAATGTTCAATGGAGAGTCGCTGTTGTTCATTCCTTTCACCGCGTATCAAACAGCCTCGGCCGAGGAAGGGGGCGGTCCCTTTCCCCGCCGGGCCAAAGAGGATGATCTACGATGTTTCACGCAACCTTTGTCCTGCTGAAGAGTAATATGACCGGGCGGGCCGCGTTGGCCCCGCTCTGCGGTTTGATGCTTCTGGTCCTGCCGGGTCCTTCCTCGACGTTTGCCGCGGAAGGGGCGCCGGTGCTTGTGGTCCCTTCGGCCAAGCGTACGCTGCACGTGGCCGTTCCTCTGCCGGAAGGATTTACCCGGTCGGAAGGTTCCGGCTATTGTCTCGTGGAGGAGCCGGAGTCGAGTTCGCCGGTGCCGGTCCAAATCGTTTCCCTGCCGGCCGAGGGAGATTCCGGCTCCCCGGCGGCGGAACAACTTTTGGCGAACGTCCCGCCGCGCGACCGGGCGCCCGCCTTGCGGCGTTTCCGCCTGCAAGAGCGGAAAAACGGACCGGCGTGTCCTTCGCCTTTCGCCCTTCTGGAGCTGAACGGAAAATCGTTGCAAGTCAAGGAGAACGGGAAGCCGCGGTTCGTCTATAATTTCGACAAGGTCACCAATCCGAAGGTCCCGGCCAAAGATCCCCGGCGTTCCCGCAGCGGTTACGTGCATCCCCTTTATGGACTGGGCGGCGAAGTGCTGACCGACGATTTTCCCCGGGACCATTATCATCACCACGGATTGTTTTGGGCCTGGCCGCACGTGAAGATCGGCGGCAAGAGTTACGATTTATGGATGGCGCAGGGCATCCGGCAGGATTTCGTCCGTTGGCTGGGGCGCGACGTCGGCCCCGTGGCGGCCGTGCTCGACGTGGAAAACGGCTGGTTCGTCGGCGACAAGAAGGTGATGGTCGAGCGGGTTTTACTGCGGGCGTTTCGCGGCGATCGTGGTTCGCGGGTCCTCGACGTCCAGTTGACGTTGATTCCCCAGGGCGAACCCGTCAATCTCCGCGGGGCGGAGGAGAAAGGCTACGGCGGATTGACGCTGCGTCTGAACGTGCGGGAAGGAAAGTGGAAGCAGGCGGTGATTACCACGCCGCTGGGCGTCTCCGCCCAGGATCTGCCCGAGACCCGCCTTGCCTGGGCCGACCTGACGTATCCCTTCCGCAAGAATGCGCCCAGCGGAGTGGCGATCTTCATCCCCAAGGATCACCCCGATTACCCGCCCATGTGGCTGACGCGGCATTACGGGCCGCTCTGCGTGGGCTACCCGGGGATCGATGGGAAAACTTTTCCGCCCGGCCAACCGATCCGCTTGAATTACCGGCTCCTGATCCACGCCGGCGCCCTTTCCCCCGAGGCGTTCAAACGGCACTATGCCGATTACCTCCTTGGCGGCCAGGCGCGGTGGGAATAGCGGTTAATCCTTCCCCGGAAACAGTCCGGCGAACGCCAAGGCGTTGACGATCATCGAATTGGTAATCTCTCCCCGGCGGATCAGACCGGGAATCTCCGCACCGGGGACCAGAACCACTTCGAGGTCCTCGAAGGGATCGGGTTGGATTTCCGCCTCGAGACGGCAGCCTTCGGCAAGGTAGCAGTAGTTCCAATTTCCCTGGATCGCCGGATTGGGATGCACGCGGCCCAGCGGCTCGACGGTCCGCGGGACGTAGCCGGTCTCTTCCCGCAGCTCGCGGAGGGCCGCCTCCGGGGGCGATTCGCCGTCGTCGATCAGGCCCCCGGGGATTTCCAGCGTCACCTCCCGGATCCCGTGCCGGTATTGCCGCACCAGGACCACGCGGCCCTCGTCGGTAAGCGGCACGACGTTCACCCAGTCCGGGCATTCCAGGACCACGAAATCCCGTTCGACGCCGGTCGGCTCGAAACGGTAATCGTCGTGCCGGACGCGGAAGATCCGGTGATCGGAAGCCGCCCGGCTGCGGAGGAAAGTCCAACTAGGGTGAGACATGCGTCGTTCTTTCGTCATTTGAGATTGGTTGTTCGTCCTCTGCAAAGCCGCAAGCGGCGTCAAACTCCTCGTTTGGTGGGGTATGCGCACCGAGCGGTGGACTTCTTCCAACGAACGGGATTTTTGCTGATCCCAAGGCGTGTCCGCCATGGACTGCGCCTTCCGGAGGACGAGTTGTCAATGAAAAATCATCGACAAATGCCGCCTCATTGTAATGCATCGGCCGCCGGGCAAGAACCGGTTTTGAGAGGGAAAGTCACAGGGCATCAATTTACCGACGGCCCACCGCCGCCTGAAGGCGCGTCCCCTCGCTGCAAACTAAGAAATCCATTAAAATGATATATAATACGCATCCCTTCCCTCCCATTTTCCCCCACACTCCGGCACCCGCTATGCACCAACTCCGTTTTTTCCTCGCTCCCGTCGTGCTCTCGTTCCTGGCGATGCCCCTTGGCGCCTCCGATGGACAAAAACCGATCCGCGTCGGGATTATCGGCCTGGACACCTCGCACGCAGTGGCTTTTACCAAGACGCTCAACGCCCCGGACAACCAGGGCGACTTGGCGGGCGTCCGGGTGGTGGCGGCCTATCCCGGCGGCAGTCCCGACAATCCGGGGAGCTGGAACCGGGTTTCAGGGTTCACAAAGCAACTCCGTAAAATGGGCGTCGAAATCGTCGGCTCGATCGATGAGCTGCTGCCGAAGGTCGACGCGGTAATGCTGATGAGCATCGACGGCCGGACGCATCTGAAGCAGGCCCGCTCGGTAATCGCCGCCGGCAAGCCGCTGTACATCGACAAGCCGTTGGCCGGCTCGTTGGCCGACGCGCTGAAAATATTTCAACTGGCGGAAGAAAAGAACGTGCCGTGTTTCTCCGCGTCCTCGCTCCGCTTCAGCTCGGGTTTTCAGGCGGCCCGGTCGGGAAAATCCCGCTTCGGAAAAGTCCGGGGCTGCACCGCCTGGAGTCCGCTGCATTTGGAGGCGCATCATCCCGACCTGTTCTGGTACGGCATCCACGGCGTCGAGACGCTGTTTACGATCATGGGCCCCGGTTGTGAAAAGGTCAAACGCGCGGCGCCGAACAAGGTAATCGGCGTCTGGAAAGACGGTCGGAAGGGGATTTTCAAGGAAGGGACCAGGCGCAGCCAATACGGGGCGACCGTCGAGGGGGAAAAGGCGACCGGCAGCGCAGGCAAGTACGAGGGCTACCCGCCGCTGGTCGTCGCCATCGCCAAATTCTTCAAGACCGGCAAGCCGCCGGTGGCCGCCGAGGAGACCGTCGAAATCTACGCCTTCATGGAGGCCGCCGACGAAAGCCGCCGCCGCGGCGGCGCGGAAGTGACCCTGGCAAACGTGCTGGACCGCGCCAAAAATCCCAAGTCGCCTACGGTGCCCGATCTGCTCACAGATCTTTTGCCGGAGAAAATTCAGCGCCGGTTCGCCGATTATGTCCCTCTCGCCCCGGTTGCCCTGATCACCGACGAACACCCGGCCGACAGGAAAACCATGAGTTCCTGCCTCGAATTGATCTCGAAAAACATCCCCTTCGTTTGGCAAAAAGGAGGGCGGTCGCCGGATGCCGAACGCCTGGACGCCCGGCGTCTCGGATTGTACAAGGCCGTGATCGTCGCCTCGGATAAGTTGGACTTGGACGCAGTACAGAAAAAGGTCCTGGAAGAGGTTCGCAAACAAGGGCGATTGATCGAATGGCCCGACAACGCCAAGTTGCAGCAACTCGTCGGCAAACCGCTCCGGATCGAGGGGAGCAACCAAGTCCGGGCCACGGTTCGCGGCATTCCCTGGTCCGCATCCTCCTCGGGAATTGTGGAATTGGTAAAACTGCCAGTCAATCCCCAAAAAAGTGGAGGCCCTCCGCTGAAAAACATCACGGTTCGCGTGCGGAAGGACCTCTTCCCCAACCGGGCGTTTCAAAAGGCATTTCTCCATGTTTCGGAAACCCAGCCGGCCGAAATCCCGCTGTCCGCCGACGGGGATTATTACTCCGTGAAGATCGCCGAGCTGCCGCAATGGGCCATCGTCGAGTTGCGCGATCAATGACGAAAAACGCCGTTTCTCCGCGTTGACTAGATCTTCATCTGTCAAGGCGCCGAAACGCCCCGGGACGGCAATAAAACGCCCCGGGATGGCAATCGCGGTGGTGAAAGAGTTGGCATTTCCACCCCCGCGATTGCCATCGTGGGGCGTTGAATAAACAGTGATGCGCAGTGAATACTCTCTTATTACACTCAATGTATCTTGCGCAAATTACTCATTTTGTCATATTTGACAGTCATTATTTTTCCCAACAGTAACCGACAAATTCCGAGACCGATTTCTAACGAGAGCGGTCATGGTCAGCCGACTTCACACAGATGAAGGTGGAACTTCCATGATCGACAAACCCGACTTGTTAATCTCCAAATTGATCGAGAAGCTGGCGGATTCCGATCCCCGCGTTCGGCGTAACGCCACGGGGGCCTTGCGGATGCAGGGCGCCAAGGCCTGTGCCGCCATCTCCTCCATTGAGCCGTTGCTGGCCGATCCGGATCCTGCGGTTCGCCGCGAGGCCGAGCGGACGCTGGAAACGCTCGACGCCCTGCTGGCTGACGCGTAATCATTCTTCTATAATCTTTGTTTATATTTCCAAGGAGAACAGGCATTCTTGCCTGTCTATGCCGTGTGACGATGGTTTGGCCGGCGGACTTGTCCTCCGTGGATGGGGAAAGTTGTATTTTCGCGCCGTGCAAGCACGGCGGCTAAACTTCGCAGGCGACATTTATTTTCTGATCCTCGATAAAAAACACCAAAGGTTTTGCAAATGTCCACGATGAAAGCCCTGGTCAAAAGCAAGTCGGCCCCCGGTCTGTGGCTGGAAAACGTCCCGGTTCCCCAGATCGGCATCAACGACGTGCTGATCCAAATCCTGCGGACCGGCATCTGCGGCACCGACCTGCACATCTACAACTGGGACGCCTGGGCCCAGAAGACGATCCCGGTGCCGATGGTCGTCGGCCACGAATTCGTCGGGCGGATCGTGGACGTGGGGAGCAACGTCAAGGATTTCCGCACCGGCGATCTGGTCAGCGGCGAGGGGCACGTCGTCTGCGGGCGGTGCCGCAACTGCATGGCCGGCCGGCGGCACCTCTGCAAGGAGACCAAGGGCATCGGCGTGAACCGGCCGGGCGCCTTCGCCGAATACCTCTCCTTGCCGATGACCAACGTCTGGCATCTCGATCCGGCGGTTCCCCACGACGTGGCGGCGATCTTCGATCCGCTGGGCAACGCCGTGCACACCGCGCTGAGCTTCCCGGTCATGGGCGAAGACGTGCTGATCACCGGGGCCGGCCCGATCGGGATCATGGCCGCAGCCGTGGTCCGCTTTGCCGGGGCCCGCTACGTGGTGATCACCGACGTCAATCCCGCCCGGCTGGAACTGGCCCGCCAGGTCAAGCCCACCTTGGCCGTCGACGCCCGGACCGAAACCCTCGCCGAGGTGCAGCAAAAATTGGGAATGAAAGAGGGATTCGACGTGGGCCTGGAGATGTCGGGTAATCCGGCCGCCTTCCGCGACATGCTGGCCAACATGTGCCACGGCGGAAAAATCGCCATGCTTGGCATCCCCACCGCCGAAATAGCCATCGACTGGGGCACCGTGATCTTCAACATGCTGACGATCAAGGGGATCTACGGCCGCGAAATGTACGAGACCTGGTACAAGATGACCGTTATGATCCAGAGCGGCCTGGACATCACCCCCGTCATCACCCATCGCTTCTCCTACGCCGAGTTCGAAAAAGGTTTCGAGGTCATGCGCTCCGGCAACGCCGGTAAAGTCATCCTCACCTGGAAGGACGGGGAATAAGAGCAGCTAGTGGATGGACACTATGCCGGAAACATTTCAAGATGGAAGCAAATGTTGATAATCCTTGAGTCCCAAAGGGACGACAGCCAATAGCCAGGGGCGTCAGCCCCTGGGGTGAAAAGGTTCATTCCTTTTAAGCCGCGTAGCGGCGACAGTAGGGTCTGTCGCCCCCTCGGGGCTTTTGATGAAAAAACGTCTTCCCTCCAAGGGCTGACGCCCTTGGCTATTGACGGACGCCGCTTCGCGGCTTCGCTATACCGTTTATCAAAAGGAAAACCCTCATGTTCGATAAAATGAAACAACATCTCCTCGACCAGATCCAGGACATCCGCCAGGCGGGACTTTATAAAAGCGAGCGGATCCTGACCAGCCCGCAACGCGCCCGGGTGGCCGTCCAGGAACGCCGGGAAATCCTCAACCTCTGCGCCAACAACTACCTCGGGCTGGCCGATCATCCCGAGGTGGTCCGGGCGGCCCACGAGGCCTTGGACCGCTGGGGCTACGGCCTGGCCAGCGTCCGCTTTATCTGCGGCACCCAGCAGGTCCACAAACAATTAGAACAAAAGCTTAGCCAATTCCTGGGGACCGAAGACACGATCCTCTACAGCTCCTGCTTCGACGCCAACGGGGGGCTGTTCGAGACGCTCTTCGGCCCCGAGGACGCGATCCTCTCGGACGAGCTGAACCACGCCAGCATCATCGACGGCGTCCGGCTCTGCAAGGCCCAGCGGTTCCGCTACAAGAACAACGACATGGCTGATTTAGAGGCGCAACTCAAACAGGCCGGCAGCGCCCGGTTCCGCGTCATCGCCACCGACGGCGTCTTCTCGATGGACGGCATCATCGCCGACCTGCCCGGCGTCTGCGACCTGGCCGACAAGTACGACGCCCTGACGATGGTCGACGACTCGCACGCCGTCGGCTTCATGGGCAAAAAGGGCCGGGGGACCCATGAGCATCACAACGTCATGGGCCGGATCGACATCATCACCGGCACGATGGGCAAGGCCCTGGGCGGGGCCAGCGGCGGATACACCAGCGGGCGGAAGGAAATTATCGAGATGCTCCGCCAACGGAGCCGCCCGTACCTGTTCTCCAATACGGTCCCCCCGCCGATCATCGGCGCGGCGATGAAGGCCATCGATTTGCTCTCCAGTTCCACCGAACTCCGCGACCGGCTGGAGGCCAACACCAAGCTCTTCCGCCAGGGGATGACCGACCGCGGCTTCCAGATCACGCCGGGCGAGCACCCGATCGTCCCGATCATGCTCGGCGACGCGGCGTTGGCCGCCCGCATGGCCGACGCCCTCTTGGAGCGCGGCATCTACGTCATCGGCTTCAGCTACCCGGTGGTCCCCAAGGGCAAGGCCCGCATCCGCGTCCAAGTCTCCGCCGCCCACACCGAGGAAGACCTCCAGTTCGCGATGGAGGCGTTTTATGCGGTGAAGATGGAATTGGGGATTTGATGAATATTCAGGAGGATAATTAATGTTGAAACGAATTAAGATCAAAGGATATAAATCGCTGGAAAGTGTTGAAGTTCACCTTCAACCTCTTTCTGTTTTATTTGGTCCCAACGCGGCTGGAAAAAGTAATTTTCTCGACGCCTTGCAGCTTCTTTCTAGGATGGTTTCCAGCCGGACACTGAAAGAGGCTTTCGAACCGCCTTATCGAGGAAAACCTTTAGAGTCTTTCACTTTCGGTCCTGGGGGGATTGATTCTTTACTGAATAAGGATTCCGCCTCGTTCTCTATCGAGGTAGACGTGCGATTGTCTCCCAGCGTCATCGATGCGGTGGAACGTCGAATTCGAGAAATGCGGGTCAAAACCAGCGAAGATGCTTCAACGGAATCATCCTCGACCCAGGAAAAGAAAATCCGCGAAGAGTATCTTCGATATCGTATTGAAGTTCATATTATTCCAAAGTCGGGAATATTGCGGGTGGCAGACGAGTATCTTGCTCCATTAACGGCCAAAGGTGAGATAAGTCAGTCTCGCAATGCTTTCTTGGAAAAGGTGGAAAATCGACTGCATCTCCGAATGGAAGGACAATCTCATCCTACTTATCATGATCAATATCTTGATTACAGCATTCTTTCGTTGCCGCTCTATCCTCCTCATTATCCGCATCTGGTCGCATTACGGGAAGAACTCTCGCGGTATTTCTTTTATTATTTTGAACCGCGTGAGCGCATGCGCATGCCTAATCCCGTGAAAGAAGTGCGACATATCGGATCGATGGGCGAGGAGTTGGCCGCTTTTCTGAACACTTTGCAGTCATCGAATGAGCGGCAATTTGAAGGGATGAAAAAATCACTTCGAATGATTATTCCCTCCGTATCCAACATTGAAGTGAGTGTTAATAGTCTCGGTGAAGTTGATCTCTGGCTCTTGGAAAGCGACATTCGCGTTCCTGCAAGAGTTATTTCCGAAGGAACTCTCCGCGTTTTGGGTTTACTGGCGTTAAGTGGGGCTGAAGAGCCGCCCGCTTTGATCGGATTCGAAGAGCCTGAAAATGGAGTTCATCCCCGGCGTTTACGATTGATCGCCGATTTATTGAAATCACGTGTCGAATCAGGCGACACGCAACTTGTAATTACAACCCATTCACCACACCTGTTGGATCTGATTCCCGATAAATATTTATATGTAAGCAAAAAAGTGGGTGTTCGGACAAATATCGAACCCATGGGAACTTATGCGCCCATGTTTCGATCGGATCGCAAAAAGGACATCAATGAAGCCTTGGAGGAACACCCTACGCCGTCCGAGCGGATCTTGCGAGGTGACTTTGATGCGTAGGATCAGTCTTTTTACGGAAGACACCGGGCATGAAGAGTTCTTGCTGCCTCTGCTTCAACGTATCGCAGATCAATACGAAGTTTCCGTCGTCCTGAAGCCGCTTTCCGTCCGAGGAGGATATGGAAAAGTCGCCGAGGAGTTGGAAGAATATGTTCAAGAAATCATAGAATATCGAGAAGGCATACCCGATCTGCTCTTGGTCGCCACGGATGCGAATTGCCAGGGATTTATTGAAAGGCGAAAGAAATTACAGAAGACAGTGGAACCTATTCGAGATCAAGTTATCTTTGCCGTCCCCGATCCGCATGTGGAAAGATGACTATTGTTGGATTCCGCCGCATTTAAAACTGTGTTAGGCAAACCTTGCATGGCACCAGATCAGAAATGTGATAGGGACCGTTATAAAAGTCTTCTTGCCCAAGCGGTGAGACAATGCGACGTCACGCCGCTTTTAGGAGGCGTGGAATATGCAAGAGACATTGTCCTAGCGATGGATTTGCAGCATGTACAAGATCGATCTCTGGGCGAATTACTAGAGGAATTGAACGCTCGGTTTCGATCTTGGAGAAACCTTTGAACTCCGCCGAAGGTGGATTATGTCCCCGAGTAAAATGCTGGAAGAAGTCTGGCGTTGGAAGGAAGAAGTCGCCCGGGAAGTCGAAAACATGACGCGGGACGAGCAACTCCAGTATTTTCGCCAAGCCCTACAGCGCTTGGCCGAAAAAACGGGTAAGGTTCTCCACCTTCCAAAAATTATCAATAAACCGAAAAAAACGGCTAACGACGGATAATCGCTTTCGGATCGCAGAGGGCAACAACTCCTTTCGAGTCGCTTGTAATAAATCGCCTTCGGACTGGCGCGCATGAGGGAATTCTATGTGACTTGCTCCTCCGTTATCTTCGTTACAATCTGAACACCCCTCAAATCCGCGGCGGAAAACGGCCCCAAGAAGGCCGCTCTTTTGCCGTTCCCGACAGAAGACGGAGCATAAATAATCTAAGTTTTGTTGTTGTAATCCAAGGGCCAGGCCGTCGGGCGTTGGACGGCGTCGTCCGCTACGAAGCGCCGGGGGCAGCCGTGTTGTCGGGAGATCGAGCATTCATCCGAGGGCATAAGCCGTGTTCCTTCCCCTGGGCGATGACGTTGACCATCGGGAATTTTCCGTTCTAGGCGTCATTCTGGTCGCCCTGAACGTCGGCGTCTTTCTCTACATGCTGCGGATCTGTTTCGGCCAGGAAGACCTGACGGCGGCACACGAATTTATCTTGACCTGGGGACTGATTCCCGCGGATTTGGCCAAGGGAGAATACCACGGGCTGGCGACGTACATGTTCCTCCATGCCGACTTCATGCACCTGCTGGGCAACATGTTTTGCTTTTGGGCGTTCGTCCACACGCTGGAGGGCAGTTTCGGCATCCTCCGTTTCGGAATTTATTACCTGCTCTGGGGCGTGCTGGCCGGCCTGGCCCACGCGGCCATGCACTGGGGGAGCGAGGTGCCGATGATCGGGGCCAGCGGGGCCATCGCCGGCATGATGGGGGCCTATTTCGTCGCTTTCGGGCCGTTTACCACCATCCGCACGCTGATCTTCCTGCTGCACGTCTGGGTGGTCAACGTCCCCGCCTACGTCTTCATGGCGATTTGGGTCGGGATGCAACTGATCTCGATCGCCTCGGACGACGGCTGCGCGGGCGGCGTGGCCTGGTACGCCCACCTCGGCGGATTTCTGGCGGGGGCCGTCACCGCGTCGCTCTTCGGCAAGAACGTCAAGGCCCAACTCGTGTTGAACAAGAGCGGGACTTACGAATTACAGGCCGCTCCACCACGCCGGGAAACGCAACCGGAAGATCTCCCAAAGCAGATCGAAGCCCCGCCCCACGCCTGCCCCTATTGCCGCACCGTGCTGAACGAAGAGAATCGCATCGCGGCCAATCTGATGCGCTGCCCCAATCCCACCTGCTCCCGCTGCATCTACCTCGACGAAGTCCCGGTGGAAGTGTGACGCTGAAAAGCGCTTGGTTGAATTCCAGGAGGACAGACATTCTTGTCTGTCCCCAAGAGACAGGCAAGAATGCCTGTCCTCCTGTCATTAATGCACCCTTTACCAGACCAAGCCGCGGAAGAGCATGTAGGCGGCCACGGCCAGCAGACTGGCGGCGGCGATGGGTTGGATCCGCTTTTTCCAACGAAGCATGGCGAACATCGACGCCGTGAAGATCAGGGTGGCGCCAAGGTCGCCCCAGGTCACCACGGGACGGGCGTAGCGGGTCTCGGAAAACGGCCAGAAGAGCGGCACGCCCCAAACCGGCAGACCTCGGCCGCCGGAGTAGAAGACGTCGATCAGCAGATGGACGTACGCCGCCGACACGCCGACGGCCAGCCAGAGCCAAAAAGGGGACATTTTTCTTTTTTGATAAAGTAGAATGTCCCCTTTTTCCAATTTGGTGAAAACATCCGATTGATAGACGATTGCCGAGAGGACCGCGGCGGCGATTCCGACGGCCAGGAAATTGTGCGTCCAGATGCGGTGCCCCGTGGAATAGCACCACGGGCCAAACAGCAGCGTCAGTCCGTCGGCGTCCGGCAGGAGGGAGGCTAGGCCGGCCCAGGCGACGATCTGCCATCCGTAGCGACGCTGCAATCCCGCCGCCAGCGCGCCGTTGACGCCGACCATCGCGTGTTCGTAGATCGTCATAGCAATCTAAGGATCAGACGCCAGTTCATCCGCCGGCGGTTGGCGGAACACAACCAGGCCAGAAAGACCATCACGACTAGGCCGCAACAACTAACGAGCCGTTCCATGCCGCCATTCTGATCGGCGGGGAAGAATTTCGCAAGAGCAACCCTTTTCCATGAACTCCAATTGACTAAAATGTTTAAAGTGCAAAGTTCGTTGCGGATCAGCGCAGTTTTACTCCCTCTTGACCCAACAGGAGAAATCTCATGGCCAAAAAAGCCCGGGCGCGCCACATCTTAGTGAAAAGTCAGGACGAATGCCAGAAACTGAAAGACGCCATTCTTGGCGGCGAGGACTTTGCCGAGGTCGCCCGGAAACATTCGCTCTGTCCCTCGGGCAAACAGGGCGGCGACTTGGGGGAATTCAGCCAGGGCCAGATGGTTCCCGAGTTCGACCAGGTCGTCTTCCGCGACGAAGTCGGCGTGGTTCACGGCCCCGTCAAGACCCAGTTCGGCTATCACCTGCTCGAAATCACGGCGAGGAGCGAGTGATTACCGGTTTTTTTTATTGACGGGTTTCATCTCCTTCAGTTCGCGGATCCAGATGTTCCGGAATTTCACGGGATCGCCGTGGTATTGCAGGGAGAGGGGGAGCTTGGGGGGATGGGCGGCGTACTGGGGCGCCTTTTCCCAAGCCGTGGCGCCTTGAATTTTAAAATGGTTCTGGATCAGCACGCCGTTGTGCAGGACCGTGAGGTACGCCGGCCTTAGGAGCTTGCCCTCTTTGTCGAACCGCGGGGCGGTAAAGACGATGTCGTAGGTCTGCCATGCGCCGGGTTGGCGGCAGGCGTTGACCATCGGAGGAGTTTGTTTGTAAATCGCCCCGGCCTGACCGTCGAAATACGTCGGGTTCCGGTACGAATCGAGGATCTGCACTTCGTAGAGTCCCATCAGATACACGCCGCTGTTGCCGCGGCCCTGGCCGCTGCTCTGGATCTTTTCGGGCGCCGCCCATTCCAGGTGCAATTGGCAGTCGCCGAACGCCCGTTTGGTGCGGAGGCCGTCGCCGTGGGCGGTCATCGAGCCGTCGCGGACGATCCACGGCCCGCCTTCCCACTCCGACAGATCCTTGCCGTCGAAGAGGACCAGGGCGTCGCTCGGCGGGCCGCCCGGCGGACCGGGATCGACGACCTTCGGCTCCGGCCATTCCAAACCGCTGTGATATTCGATAATATTCTGGGCTGCGGCCAGGGACAATCCCAAGCCGCCCAAAACCGTTGCCGTCCAGAACGTTGTCAAAAAAGCCGTGTATTTCCGGCGTTCCATTCCCAAGAAATAATCCTTGTCATCAGTTGCATGGTTCATAGGCGCACCTTGGATCAAAACGGAAAGCTGATCGGACGCCCCTCTCTTGATGTTACCCGGTTCCTTTTTGATTTCAAGAACGCGACGTCAAACCGCCAGGTTGCCGTTCCGCCTTGCCTTGCCGTAATCCGGCGAAATCAGCGATGCAACGCTCCTCCTCGCCATTTATTTTCTCCCGGTGAACATTTTCAGCCCCCCCGTTTAGGCCAACTATCGCGCCGAGCAGAAACGGCGGCAAGAAATGGATCCCGGAATCGGGTTTAAAGGGGACAGTCCCATTTTTGTTGACACAAAAATTGGGAAAGTCCCCCAGAACCCCCAAATTCCATCCCGGATGTGTCGATAATAGGGAAAGAACAAAGCGTGTCTCAGGAGAATCCGATCTCGCACCGCCGTTACAACCAATCAATACTCACTCCCAACCACAGAATCACGGATGATCTTCTCTACCCAAATCGTACGGCTTACCCGCGCAATAGGTTTGACTCTTCTGGCGATGACGATTACTCCCGTGGTGGGTTTTGCGCAAAATGAAGAAGAAGTCAGCATCCTGGATAATTCATTTTTTATTGAGGAGGCGTACAATCAAGAACCGGGGGTGATCCAGCACATCTTTAATCTGATGCCGGCCTGGGAACACGGGGTCAACGCCCAACGGGACGTCAATTTCTTATTTACCCAGGAATGGCCGATTTTCAGTCAGCGGCATCAATTTTCCTATTCGATTCCCCTGCAGCGCTACGATCAGGAGCCGCCCGGCGGCTCCCAGCAGGCCGGCGGCTTGGGCGATATCTTCCTCAACTACCGCTATCAATTGCTCAACGACCTCAACGGGGATTACATCGCCTGCGCCCCGCGGGCCAGCCTGATTCTACCCTCCGGCGATCCGGTCAAGGGCCTGGGCAACGGCGTGCTCGGTTACGAGATCGCTTTTCCCGTCAGCAAGACGCTGGAGCGCTGGGAGTTGAACTTCAACGCCGGTCTGACAAAAGTGCCGGGCGCCAAGGGAGTCGTCGATCCCGATCTCCCCTTTGCGGGCACCAATCTCGACGGAAACCACGTCGGCGGCAGCGCGGTCTATTTCCTCCGCCCGAACTTCCACCTGATGCTCGAGCACCTCAGCATTTGGACCGACGAATTGAACTTCGACGGCACGAAGGATAATCAGTACCTTTCCTTCGTGCTGCCCGGCTTCCGCTGGGCGCCTTATACCGAGGGCGAGACGCAATGGGTTCTGGGATTGGGGCTGCCCCTTGGCCTGTCGGACGAGACTCCCGACGTCGGGATTTTCTTCTACATGTCGTTCGAGCACCGCTTTTGCAAAAAGAAATAACCGTTCATTTCTCCGCCGGCGGGATTTTCGTGCTGAAGAGCTCGAGTTGATAATGCTCCAGCGGGAGATAGACGCGGTATTGCAGCGTCGCCTGGTTGTTCAAGGCCTTCAAGAGATTCAGTATTTCCTGGTAATGCTGGAGGGTCTCGGACATCTGCCGGTTTTGTTCGGGAGAGAGCTGATTCTGCATGGCTTTCCACTTGCGCTCGTTGAACGTCACGAGGCGTTCCATGTCGCGCAGTTGGAGGGGCTTGCTCCGCTGCTCCTCGATATGCAGATAAGAAGCCAGGCCGACGACCAGCTCCCTCCGTTCCTCTTCCAGGCCCACCCCCAGGGCGAAGTTTTGGTATTTTTTCTCTTTCAGTTGGATTTCCGCCCGCAACGCGCCTTCCCCTTCCACCGCTTTGACTTCGCCGGGCGGGAAGGGCGCTTCGAGCGGTTGGAGGATCTCCAGTTTCAACTTCGACGCATTCGGCAGGGATTTCCCTTTGAGCTTGATCTGGGTGATGCCCCGATCGAGATTGACTGTCAACGGCGGGGCATGGCGCGAACGTCGCAGGGGCAAATAGACGGTTTCGCCGACCTGCTTCTTTTCGCCGCGGATCCACACGGACAAATCCAACGCGCAGTTCCGCAGGGCCGACGCCCTTCCGCCGGCGCCGTTGATCCAGGAAAAGAACAGATCGTTGCCCCGGTGGACGAGCCGGGCCACGTCGGTCGGTCGGCTTTCGCCGCCGCCGGCCTCCAGGGAGATGATCCACTCCACCTCCTCGCCGTGATCGTTCCAACGCAGTTTCCAGCGCTTTGCGTCGGGGGGCGCGCCGCCCTCGTCTTCCACCGCGACGTGCAGGCTCCACTCCGGCTTCAGGGGTACATGGGCCAAGATGACCTCGTCCCCGGCCGGGGCCTCGCCGCGGGGCGGCGAAGGCAGGTCGGCCAACAGGGTCAAATCCTTCAGTGGTTGCACCGCCGGCAAGGGTGGGGAGGATTCCTGCGGAGGGGGAGGCGGCTCCGGTTTCTTCTTCGGTTTCTTCTTCGATTTCGGTTTCGGCTTCG
Source organism: Pirellulales bacterium (assembly GCA_016936015.1). GTDB lineage: Bacteria > Planctomycetota > Planctomycetia > Pirellulales > Thermoguttaceae > JAFGPV01. Next base: position 9,116 of record JAFGPV010000010.1, on the reverse strand, counting down.
GTTCTGGTTTTGGTGTTTCCGGGGCAGGCGGGATCGTGGAGACCTGATCCTGATCGGCCGAGGCGGGGGGCGGGGGGAGCGGCGACGGAGCTTCCGGCTCCGACACGATTGCCGGGGGGAGAGGGGCCGGAGGTCCGCCCTCCGTCGAGGTGGAATCGTCCGGACGTTGTTCGATCGGAGGCTCCGTGTCGTTCCTCCCCCAAACAATTAGTAAAACGAGGAGAAAAAGCAATACTGCTCCCAGCATCGCCGCGACGCTGGCGGTCAGAATCACCCGCGGCCGGGTGCCGATCAGCGGCTGGAACCATTCGTTCAGGGCGGAACTGTCCCGCTTTTGCAGTACGGCCTCGGGCAACTTTTCTTCGACGTTGCGGGCGGGCAACAGATCCGAAAGGTCAAAGCCGATGAATTGATCTTTCGCCAGCTCTTCCACGGGCTGCGTCTTTTTCAGGGGCAGGGTGCGTTTGACCAGCGCCACTTCCGGCCGCCACGCGGCCAGCGTCTGCCCGAACTCCGCCGCCGTCGCGTAGCGTTGCTGGGGCTTTTTGGCCATCGCTTTTTGACAGATCGCGGCCAGGCTGGCGGGCACGTCCTCCCGTCGGCGGCTGGCGTCCGGCGGCTCGGCGGTCTGATGCTTGAGGATCCGTTCGTGCAACGTCCCCTCGGGATAGGGCGGCTCGCCGGTCAGCAGAAAATACAAGGTGCAGCCCAACGAGTAAACGTCGGCCCGACGGTCGAAGTCCGGGGAGCCTAACGCCTGCTCCGGCGCCTGGTAATCGACCGAGCCTAAGATCCGGTCGCCGGAAGAGTCGGGCTGGTCGTTCTGGCTTTCCGGTCCCGAGAGCCGGGCCAGGCCCAGGTCCAGGATCTTCACCACGCCCTGGGGACTGACGATCAGGTTTGAGGGTTTGATGTCGCAGTGGACGAGGTTCCGGCTGTGGGCGTGTTCCAGGCCCTCGGCCGCCTGGCGGATGTAAAACACCGCCTCTTCGGGCGCCAGCGGTCCCTCGGCCTCGACCAGCCGCTGCAAATCCATCCCCTCGACGTATTCCATCACCAGGTAGTAGCGGCCGCTCTCGCTGACGTCGACGTTGAAGGCCTGGACGATGTTCGGATGGTCGAGCGCGGCGATCGTGCGGACCTCGGCGAAAAACCGCTCCAGCGCGGCGGGATCCTGGCTGAACGCGCGGGGAATGACTTTCAGGGCCACCCGGCGTTTCATGATCGTATGTTCGCCGAGAAAGACCGCTCCCATGCCCCCCCGGCCGAGAAGCTCGATCAGCTTGTGATTCCCCAGGAAGAACAGGGTTCGCCCCGCCAGCAAGGCCCCGGCCTGCCACCGGGTCAGGATTTCCCGTCGGGCCAACTCCTTCGCCAAGGCCGTGGCGTCGCTGAAATCCCGGCCCAGCCGGCGCACTTTCTCCCCCTGCTCGCGATCGAGGAGCCGACTGCGTTGTAAAACCTCGATAAATTCCGCCGCCGTGCGAAGGGCCATAATCGTTGTCGATCGGTGCTTTCGCGGAACTCGCCGCCCGCTTGCTAACCGGGATCAAACATGCCCGCACTCCTCGGCCGTCCTGCCGGAAGGGAAACATGCCCAAGATAATAACTTATGATATAAGATATGGAAAAAGCCGAGAGCGAAGGCTCATTTCTCCTCTGCACTAATTCTAACCGATAATTTTCCCTCCAGCAAAGGGTAAACCGCCTGACTTGCGATTTTCGGCAAATACGCCCTCAAACGCTAGTATTCCACGGATGTTCCCCGGGGTGGACCTGCTTGGACACGGCGGAAGAACCCGATCTTTCCTCAGATCATCACTCCTCCCGTTGCGGCACGTTCCGCGGCACTTGTCACTACCGCATGGGAACGTTAATAATACGGACTTCGCAATCCGACCGCAAGCAGACGGGCAAGTCGAGCCGTGCGATATATCCTGGCCCTCGATCAAGGAACGACTTCCAGCCGGGCGATGCTCTTCAATCGCCGCGGCGAGGTGGCGGCCGCCGCGCAGGAGGAACTGCCGCAAATCCTGCCCGGCCCGGGACTGGTCGAGCACGATCCCGAGGCGATCTGGTCCTCGCAACTGGCCGTCGCCCGGCGGGCGTTGGAGCAATCCGGCGTCTTACCCGCCGACGTGGCCGCCCTGGGCGTGACCAACCAGCGCGAGACGGCGATCCTCTGGGATCGGGACACCGGCCGGCCCGTGGCCAACGCCGTCGTCTGGCAGAGCCGCTTAAGCGCCGGCATCTGCCAACGGATGAAAGCCGAAGGACTGGAACCCGTCATTCGAGAGAAAACCGGCCTGGTGCTGGACGCCTACTTCTCCGCCTCGAAGATCAAACACCTCCTCGACCTTCATCCCGAGTTTCGCGCCCCGGCGGAACGGGGCAAGATCCTCTTCGGCACCGTTGATACCTGGCTGCTCTGGCGGCTGACCGCCGGGCGGCGGCACGTCACCGATCTGAGCAACGCCTGCCGTACGCTGCTGTTGAACATCCACACGCTCGATTGGGACCCCGAGCTGCTGAAGCTCTTCGGCGTGCCCCGGGCGATGCTGCCGGAAGTGCTCCCCTCGAGCGGTTCGTTCGGCGAGACCGATCCAAAATGGTTCGGCCGGGCGATCCCCATCACCGGCGTGGCCGGCGATCAGCAGGCCGCCACCTTCGGCCAGATCTGCTTTACGCCCGGCAGCGTGAAGAACACCTACGGCACCGGCTGCTTCCTGTTGATGAACACCGGCGAAAAACCGGTCGTGTCCAAGAATAATCTGCTGACCACCATCGGCTGGGGACGGGACGGCAAAATGACGTACTGCCTGGAAGGGGCCGTCTTTATCGCCGGGGCCGTGGTCCAATGGCTCCGCGACGGCCTGGGCGTCATCCGGAATTCCTCCGAGGTCGAGGCATTGGCCGCCTCGGTGCCCGACAGCGGCGGCGTGGTCTTCGTGCCGGCCTTCGTCGGCCTGGGCGCCCCGCACTGGGACCCCTTCGCCCGGGGCGCGATTCTCGGCATCACCCGCGGCACCACCATCGCCCACATCGCCCGGGCGGCGCTGGAAGCGATGGCCTATCAGACCGGCGACGTCCTGCACGCCATGGAAAGCGACTCGGGCATCACGCTGACGGAACTCAAAGTCGACGGCGGCGCCGCGGCCAACAACCTCCTGATGCAGTTCCAGGCCGACCTGCTGGGCGTCCGCGTCCGCCGCCCCCGCGTGGTCGAGACCACCGCCCTGGGCGCCGCCTACCTGGCCGGCCTGGCCGTCGATTTCTGGCGCGACCCCTCCGACGTGGCCGGCAACTGGACGCTGGACCGCGAATTTTCCCCCCATATCTCCTCAGAAAATCGCAAAACCCTCTCCCGCCGCTGGCACGACGCCGTCCGCCGCAGCCAAGGCTGGGCGAAACAGGAAGAAACTTGAGCGAAGACCTCGGTATACGGTATAATTAAGGAGTCTTCCGAAACGGAACAAATCTATGCAAATGACGCTTCAAGAGTATGCTTCGCGGTTTCCGGATCGCAACCGTCCTGTGCCCCGCGAATTTGCCGGGCAATGGCTCGCCTGGAATCAAGACTGCTCCGAAATCCTCTCCCACGGCGCAGACTTGACGACGGTCCGGGAACAGGCAATCGCCCTGGGCTGTGCGCGTCCGGTTCTCCAAAAAGTTCCCCAGGCACCGTTCGTAGGCAGGGCATGAGATTCGATTACACCACAATCCTCTCTTTGGCACCGGACACGGGGGAGCCCATTGTTATTTTCCGGCCTGAGATCCGGATCACCGTTCATGGTCCCCAGCGTTCTGCTGACTTCATCGCCTTGGTCGATACGGGTGCTGACAATATCATAATGCCCGAATCGATCGCCCGTGACCTGAATATCCCTTTAATTGCCGGCAAGGGTCCTCCGGCTACGGCCTTCGGCGGTCAAAAAATGCCATTGTCGTACGCAGATATTCAGTTGGAGGTCATCCATCCTTCTGAAATGTTGCAATGGACGGCACGAGTCTATTTTATCGCCGATGGCGGTAACGGAGATACACTCGTTCTCGGGCACCAGGGATTTCTCGACTTCTTCACGGCCACGTTCAACGGCGAAGATTGCACCCTGAATCTGGAACCGAACGGCTATCTGCCCCGGATTGCAGATGCCGGGTGAACGGTTCTTCTCAGTCCGCTTTAGTACACCTCCGGCACGAAGGTTTGATCCGTTACCGGGGGGCGGAGGTAGCCGTAATCGTCTTGGCGCGGCGGCAGTTCGAGCGGCGGGGGCGTCAGATCCTTGTAGGGGATCATGCTCAGCAGGTGGGCGATGCAGTTCAGCCGGGCACGCTTCTTCACGTCGGCGTTGACCACGTACCAGGGCGCCTGCTTGATGTCGGTATAGCGGAACATCTCGTCCTTGGCCCGCGAGTATTCGATCCATCGGCTGCGCGACTGCAAGTCCATCGGGCTGAGCTTCCAGCGCTTCGTGGGATCGTGGATCCGCGCCTGGAAGCGGCGTTCCTGCTCCACGTCGCTGACGGAGAACCAATACTTCAGCAAGGTGATCCCCGAACGCCCCAGCATCCGCTCGAACTCGGGGCAGGTGCGGAGGAATTCGCGGTATTCCTCTTCCGTGCAGAATCCCATGACGCGCTCCACGCCCGCCCGATTGTACCAACTGCGGTCGAAGAGCACGATTTCGCCGGCCGCCGGCAGATGGGCGACGTAGCGTTGGAAATACCACTGCGACTTTTCCCGTTCCGTCGGCGTGCCCAACGCCACCACCCGGCAGATGCGGGGATTGAGGCACTCCGTGATCCGCTTGATGACGCCCCCCTTGCCCGCGGCGTCCCGGCCCTCGAAGATCGCCACGACCTTCAGGCCCTCGTGTTTGACCCATTGGTGCATCTTGACCAGTTCGATCTGGAGCCGCGCCAGTTCCTTCTCGTACAACTTGTTCGAGAGTTTCTCCAGCTTGGGTTCCGGGGACTGTCCCGATTTAATCGCAGAAAAAATGGGACTGTCCCCTTCCATGGCGGCCTCGGCAATCGCCGTTGCCGCGTTGCCGCCGTTGTCCGACCAGGGTCCGTTGGAATGTTTTTTCTTGTGGTGTTTCGCCTTCATGACATACTCCGGCCTCGTGTACAACCGTTGGTTCCATTTCCATGAGGATCAGGGCGCTCCGTCACACACAATCCTACTTTTCAATAAGCCGTCTCGCTCCGCCAACCTCCTCCCGAGGGGTGGTTTCTATGGGCTGTAATGGTTTTAATGAATAGCGCTTTGCCGCTTTCCACCCCGGTGTACTCCTCACGCTCCGCGTAGGGGCGTCTGATGGAAGACAGGTTGGCAACCTGTCCTACTTTTTTGCGAAAGGCAGCGTGCCGTGATGCCCGAAGCCCGAGAAAAAACGATCGATGATCTTGGTTCTCGGGAACACGACGTTCTGGTCATCGGCGGGGGGATTGTCGGGGCGGGGGTGGTCCGCGACGCGGCGATGCGGGGGTTGCGGGCGGGATTGGTCGAGCAGGGCGATTTCGCCTCCGGGACCAGCAGCCGGACCAGCCGCCTGCTGCACGGCGGCCTACGGTACCTGGCCCAGGGGCGAGTTGGCCTGGTCCACGAGGCCAGCACCGAGAAACGCACGCTGCACCACATCGCCCCGCACCTGGCCCGGCCGCTGCCGCTGGTGTTTCCCGCCTATCGCGGAACCGATTGGCCGCTCTGGCAACTGCGGATCGGCGTGAAAATCTACGACCTGCTCTGCCACGGGAAGAACCTGGGGCAATCGAGTGCGATGACCGCCGGGCACCTGTTGGCGCACTTCCCCGGCCTGAATCCCTACAACCTCCACGGCGCGGTCCGTTATTACGACGGGCTGACCCAGGATGCGCGGCTAGTGCTCGATACGCTCCGTTCCGCCGGGCATCACGGCGCGCAACTCGCCAATTACCTCCGGTTCGACGGCGCCGATTTCCGAAAACCCGGCTGGGATTGCCGGCTGATCGACGTTTTATCGGGCGACACTTTCCGTGTTCGGACCAAGTCCGTGGTCAACGCCACGGGCCCGTGGTCGCCGACGGTTCCGCACAGCGGCATCCGGTTGCGGCTGACCAAGGGGATTCACCTGGTGGTTGACGCCGCCCGGCTGCCCGTGCCCGAGGCCCTGGTGATGTCGGAGAACAAGCGGATCCTGTTCGTGATTCCCTGGGGAGACCGGATGATCGTGGGAACGACCGACACCGAATACGCCGGCCCGCTGGACGACGTGGTTGCCGATCGGGACGACGTGCGTTACGTGCTCGACGTGACGAACCACGCCTTTCCCGACGCCCGGCTGTCGGCCGACGACGTGCTCGGCACCTGGGCCGGCCTGCGGCCGCTGATCGCCGCGAAAAGCGGGGGACCTTCGGACATCTCCCGCGCGCATCAGATATTGTCATCTCACCCGGGCTGGATCGACGTGGCCGGCGGCAAGCTGACCACCTACCGTCTGATTGCCGAACAGGTCGTCGATCGCGTATTAAAAGCACTTTCACGCCGGGCGGAACCCTGCCGCACCGCCGACGAGCCGCTGCTGGCGTTTGAACCAGGAGGACAGGCATTCCTGCCTGTCACGTCGCCAGGAGGCCGGACATTCTTGTCTGGCCAGGAAGAGACAGGCAAGAATGCCTGTCCTCCTGTTTACAGCGGCATCCTGCCGCCGCCGAAGGATCGGGAGATCGTCGTCCACTATTGCCGCCACGAGTGGGCGGAGCGTCTGGACGACGTGATGATCCGCCGGACGAGTTGGCATTACGAGTCTTCCCGACCGGGGGAAGCCGCGCCGCAAGTCGCCGCCTGGATGGCCGAGGCCCTCGGTTGGGACGCCGCCCGGCAGGACGCCGAACTGCGCCGCTACGCGGAACGCTGTCGCCGGGAGAACGCTTGGCGCGAATCATAAAGCCGCGACCGTCGGTCGCGGTTGGATGATTACTTCGGATGCGTTAGCGGAGAGAGGCTGACGGGCCAGGGGAAATCCAGCGGCCTCGCCCGGCCGAAGGCCGGCAGCAGGCGGCGGCACTGCATCCACAACCGGGAGCCGGCCGCCCGCGGCATGAAGCGGTGCGCCAGGCTCTTGGCGAACATCTCCTGGGCGGCGTCCCAGCGGCCTTCCCTCCGCAAGGCCCTGCCCGCCCGGAAGGCCCACTTCGCCAAGGCCGCGCGGGCGACGGCCGGTCGCATGACCTCCCGGCCGCCCAGCTCCTCGTAGAACCGCAACAACATGTGATATTGCAGCGTCAGGCCCTTGCCCTTCGCCGAGGTCAGGCTGGTCGGAGAGCGTCGCTCGTCGACCAGCGAGTCCTCCATCGCCGCGAACTGCGTTGCCAGGCTGGCCCGGAGCCAGTATTCGTAGTCGGAACTGACGCACAGGTCCGTGCTGAACCGGCCGACGCGATCCACCACGCTCCGGCGGACGACCGTCGAAGGCATGATAATGAACATCGACTGAAACAGCGCCTCGGTGATCCAGCCGGAATGGAGTTGCCGCCAGCGGCCGCCGATCACGTTGCGGTCCTGATCGACCACCCGGTGCGACGTATAGATCACGCCCGCCTCGGGCCGGTCCCGCAACAGGGCCACCTGCCGGGACAGCTTTTCATGGTGCCAGAGGTCGTCGGAATCCTGGAAGGCGATCAACTCGCCCCGGGCGGCGGCAAGCCCCTGGTTCCGGGCGGCCGCCACGCCCGCGTTGGGCTGCCAAAAATAGCGGATCACGGAAGAGATCGAACGGACCCATTTCTCGGTGCCGTCGGTCGAGCCGTCGTCCACCACGATCAACTCGAGATTGGAATACGACTGGTTCAAGACGCTGAGGATCGACTCGCCGATCACCCGCCGCCGATTGTAGGTGGGGATGATCACACTGACCAAAGGCTCGCCGGAGAAAGAAGAATCGGAACCGATTTGCATGGTATCCCGCCTCCGAGACCACCATCGGCAGAATCAGCCCGAATCTTCAGCCTAATCGGAAAAGATTCCCTATTTTATCAGCTTGGGACGGCCGGATAGACGCCCGCCTCCGTAATCACGAGATCCATGCGAACGTCTTGCGGTTGCATGGGGATTTCCCAGGCGAGTTGGGACTCGAAGGCCAGACCGATTTTCAGGGCGTCCGGGCAGAGTTGGGGCAGGAACCGATCGTAAAAACCCTTGCCGCGCCCCAGCCGGCCTCCCCGAGAGTCGAAGGCCACGCCGGGAACGAGCGCCAGGTCAATCGACTCCGGCCCGGCCCGTTTTCCGGCCGCCGCCCGGAGTTCCGGCCGCGGCTCTAAAATTCCCCACGTGCCCGGCGCCAATTCGTCTGGGCTTTCTAAAAGAAAAAGCCCCAGGTCCCGCCCGGCGCAATAGGGCACCACAATCTTTTTTCCCTGTTTCCAGATTTCCGGCAGGAACGCGAGCGTGCGGACTTCGCTGCGAAAATCGAGATAGGTCATCACCGTCCGGGCGGGAAGAAACGCCGCAAGAGCGAAAACCCGCTCCCAAATTCGCCGGCTGAGGGCCTCGCACTGATCGACCTCCGGCCGTTGCGAGGCCAGTTGCCGCCGAAGTTGCTGTTTGACGGAACGGTAATGGTCGGATCGTTCCACTATTGTCGCCGCCGTACGGCCCCCAGGATTGCCAATCCTGCCATCGCCAGCAAGAGGAAAGTCCCCGGCTCGGGAATCGGCTGGCCCGCGCCGGCCGCGGCGGCGCCGCCGATGATTAGCGTCCCCTGCGTAATGCTCGGGGAGATGATCTGGCCCGCGCCCAGCACCTGCGTGGTTCCCGTCCCCGTAATAGCGCCGACCGTATGGGACGCGGCGCCGTCGGAGACCTCGAACGTCGCGTTGTTCAGCAACGGCGTTGAGAGTTGTCCTCCGCCGGCCAACGCGAGCGTGCCGTCGCTGATCGTCACCGATCCGGAAAAGGAGTTGTCGCCGGTGAGGGTCAATTTTCCCGCACCCTGTTTGGTTAAGTCGCCGCTGCCGCCGAGGAGACCGCCGTAGACGAAATTATCAGCGCGGTTGAAGATCAGCGCGGCGTTGTCGGTGATGTTGCCGGCCAGTCCGCCGCCGGCGCCGCCGTTGCCCAGTTGCAGGGTCCCGGC
>JAFGPV010000072.1 GCA_016936015.1 Pirellulales bacterium | reverse complement strand
TGCCGCGGGTAGATCTGGCGGTCAGTGTCACACCAATACTGCGGAGAGTTCCGAAAGAAAAAAAGAGCTTTCCGCAACAAAAACTAAATAGGTCATGCCGGCCAAGTATCAAAACGGCGGGATTGCATTTCAGTATCCCGAAAACTGGACGCTGGAAGACGACGTCCTGGCCGGGAATCGGGCGGTGACCGTCAGCAGTCCCGGCGGGGGGTTTTGGTCCGCCGCCGTGCTGTCCCGCCTGACCGACCCCTACAAGCTCGCCGCCTCGATCCTCGAAACCATGAAAACGGAATATGAGGGCCTGGAGGTCGAGGAGATCCAGGAGCATGTGGCGGGCCAAGAGCTATCGGGATACGACCTGAACTTCTTTTTCCTCGACCTGACCAATACGGCTCATATCCGCTGGACCCGATGCAACGACGCCGTGTACGCCATCTTCTGCCAAGCCGAGGACCGCGAATACGAGCAGATCGCCCGCGTCTTCCAGGCCATGACCGTTAGCCTGCTGACGGAGATATCCGACCTGCGGGAGTCTGAGTCCTAGCAGGGAATGGTTTGCTTTTGGCATCAACCTTTTGGGATTGATTTATTACGTCTTGGCGGAATGATAGTGGGATTGGCGGTAGGCGCGGGGAGTCATGCCGACCTCGCGGCGGAAGATTTTTGCAAAATAACGGAAATTGAAAAAGCCGCTTTTTTCCGCGATGGACCGGATCGGCAGGATCGTATCGGCCAGGAGCATTTTTACCCGGTCGATCTGGACCCGAAGTATTTCTTCTTTGGGCGTCCGGCCTAAAAACTTCTGGAAGCGGCGTTCCAGCCCGCGCCGGGACAGTGGAACCGCCTGGGTGACGTCGTGCACGTCGATTCCGTTGCAGGCGTGTTGGCGAATGAAACGGACGGCCTGGCCGACGTCTGGATCCTCGATGGCGACGATGTCGGTGGATTGCCGGACGACCACGCGGGCCGGAGGGATCCATTGAACGGTTTTCGGCGTGGCAAACCCGGCCATCAAGCGATCCAAAAGCGCCGCGGCCTGATAACCGACCCGTTTGCTGTCGAAATCGATGCTCGACAGCGGGGGGGTGGTGACGCAGCAGATTGCCGGATCGTCGCCTGCCCCCAAGACGGCAAGATGTTCCGGCACGGCGATGTTTAGTTGTTTGCACATCTCCAGGACGATCCGGGCGTCGTCATTGCTGGGCGAGAAGACGCCCACGGGTCGAGGCAGGGATCGCAGCCACTGGAGGGCGCTTTTTCGCTGACTCTCCCGCCAGCGCGGCAGGAGCCGGCGATTCTCGACCGGGGAACGGTAGACGATGCAAGGAAAACGGCGTTGCTTCAAGGCGTGGCAGAATCCTCTGCGGAAATGCGCGACCCACCAGGCATCAATGCAGGAGAAGAAACCGAAATGCCGCAACCCGCAGTCGATGAGGTGTTCAGCCGCCATCCGGCCGCCGCTATGGTTGTCGCCGTGGACTTTAGCGGGGGAGTTTGCCTGAAGGCCGAGGAGTTCCACGCGGGGCAGACCCGTGGCCCGGAGCCGCCGGTCGATGGTGGGAGTGGCGGTCCGTGCGATGATGCCGCCGCCGTCCCATGTTTTCAGCCAGTGCGGGGGCGGTTCTTCGAGTCCCCGTTCCTCGAAGAAAATGGACCAGGGGCCGTGCTCCCGGACGTAGTGGCCGATGCCTTCCAAGATCCCCCGGCTGTAGCTGCTGGAGGTTTCGATGAGCAGCAGGATTTGCGGGATTTTTGGGGATTGCATGAAGGCCTCCGAGGGGCGGCTTGGGCGTCGGGGATGGACGGCTAGTGTCGCAAAAATGCGATATTATTACGCATATTTTACCATCGGTTCGGATTATAATCAAGGAATCATCGACAATATAAAGGAGATACTATGACGAGCTTGAGGCACTCTTTTGTGCGTGAGCGTTCCTTTTCTCCGCGCGCCGGTCGTGGTTTTACCCTGGTGGAATTATTGGTGGTCATCGCCATCATCGGCATCCTGATCGCGCTCCTGCTGCCCGCCATCCAGGCCGCCCGGGAAGCGGCGCGGCGGACGGAATGCGTGAATCATCTCAAACAGATGGCCAACGCCTGCTTGCAGCATGAGAACGTCCATCACTTTTTCCCCGCGGGCGGTTGGGGGTGGGGCTGGATCGGCGATCCGGACCTGGGCTTCGGGCCGAAACAGACGGGGGGCTGGATCTTCAACATCCTGCCGTACGTCGAAATGCAGCAGGTCTACAAGATGGCGGCAAACAAAAACACCGCCGCCAAGAAAACCGCCCTGCAGCTAATGTACGAAACTCCCATCGGGTTGTTCAATTGCCCCACCCGGCGGCCGCCCACCTTGTACACCTGGCAACTCGGAAACCAGAATCCCAACCAGTACAATCAGCCCCGCGCCGTGGCCCGCGGCGACTACGCCATGAACGCCGGCTCGAATTACGACTACACGAAAAATCCGGTGCGGCAGTCCTCCGCCTTTTGTCAATACAGTTATGGACCGTCAAGCCAGACGGGCTACTACTCTTATCCTTGGCCCGATCCGAAAAACTATAACGGCCTCGGTTTTCAGCATGGTACGGTCCGTCTCAAACAAATCACCGACGGGACAAGCAAAACCTACCTCATCGGAGAAAAGAACGTCAATCCGGACCACTATCGCACCGGCTGGCCCTGGAACGACAATTCCGGAATATACACGGGCTTCGAGGACGATAATTACCGCCTGGCGTCGCGGGATGCTGCGTTTTTACCCTACCATGACCGGCCCGGCTTCGAACCGCAATGCGCGTTCGGCAGCGCCCATCGCGACGGTTGGAACGCCGCCATGTGCGACGGCTCCGTCCACGTCATCAATTACGATATCAATCCACTGGTGCACGAATACTACGGCACCCGCAACGATAAACAAACGGTTGAACCGCCTCCATAACGTAGGGGCGGCACCTTGCCGCTTCATGAATAATTGGAGTCGAAAAACCGTGCCTCTTGATGCGGCAAGATGCCGTATCTACTTTGGCCTTCAACGATTACCAAGGGAGAAATAGATGAACCGCATCCGGCGACGTTTTTTGGGGGGGATCGGCTTGTTGGGTTTGGTTTGCCTCGCCGCGGTGGGAGAAGAGCAACGGGCAACGGTCCGGCAGAATGGGACAAAGGCCATTCTTGAAAATTCCTTGATCCGCGTGGAGTTCGACCTCGCCCGGGGAACCTATCGCGCCGTGGATAAACGCAGCGGGAAAATTGGATTCTGCGACGCGCGGTTCCAGGCCGAAGGAGACAGTCCCATTTTTCCCGCGGAAAAATCGGGACAGTCCCCAACCAAGTGGACTTCGACGCAGAACGGGATGACGTGCCGCGCCGCCGACCGGCCCGTTGCCGACGCACTGGGCGCAGGACAGGCGTTGACTATCGAGTGCGCCCAGCCGGGACGCCCGACCCTGTTGTTGGAATTGACTTTGTACGAGGGGAAGGATTTTCTTGTTCTGAGGTCGGGGCTGATCAACGCCACGCCGCAGGCGTTTCGGTTGAAGGAACTCACTCCGCTGACGGCCGCCCGGGCGTTTCCCGAGGCCGGTGAGATCGGGAAGCTGAAGACGCTTAACGGGGAAAGCGGCGGGCGCGACACCTCCGTCGAGCGCGGCGCGGGTCGGGTAAGTTCCAACGACGTCCTGCTGACGTTCTGTGACGGAAAGCGGCGGCACTCGGCGATTCTCGGCGGGCTGACGTACCACGAATGGATGAAATGGGCCGGCGTGTGGCCGACCGATGCGCCGCCGACACGCAACGCCGTGCGAAAGAAGGAATTGGAGCGTCGCACGGCTGCAGCCGGCGGGACCTTGGCCGCGTACCTCGATTGCGGCGCGGAAGAGACGTCAAATAGAAAAGGGGACAGTCCCATTTTCGCCGACGCGAAAATTGGGACAGTCCCCCACGGCATACGACTCCGCCGACGGACCGGCAAGTCCTACGACTTTGCCGGCAGCTTCGCCGCTGACTGCTTTAATACCGTTCTGTTCGACGACAAGCAGGTCGAGATCGAGGCCGCCGGCTTGGATCCGAAGAAACGTTACCAGGTCGGTTTTTCCTGGTGGGATTATACGAGCGACGGACGGGTGGAGACGGTCTCCGTGGCCTCCGGCGATTCGCCGGAGAACCATATCGCCTTGCTGAAAAAAGCGGCGCTGCCCGAGGGACTTTTTATCGCCGAGCGGTCGATGGCGGAGCATACGTTTGCAGTTCCTCTGGAGGTTTATCCCTCCGGCAAGATGAAGATCCTGTTCACCTTTGAGGGGGCAAGGAAACCCGGATCGAACGCGGTGGTCAGCGAGGTGTGGCTGGCCGAAGTGCCCGAAGAAAGCAAAGAGGAGAACTCTCGGCGAGCCGAGGCGTCCTCGGCCCCAGCGGCAGAGAAATCAATTTATTTCCACCTGAAGGCGGAAGATCCGGTCGGGCGGCGGGTGGAACCGGGCGAGCGGTATTTGCCGGAGGACCGGTTTTACGTCGATTTCGCCACGGACGATCCGTTTCAGGCGGCGGAGCAGTACGGCCTGGCGGTCCGGACAGCCCAGGGAGCAAGGCCGAATCCGTACACGTTTCCCACGATCTGCTCGTGGTACGCCGGAGTATGGACAGAGCCGGGTGCCCAAAATCATCCGGGGAAGAGCCGCTTCGGCATCGCCACGACCAAAGGCCACGTCGAGGAAATGGATTTCATCCGCACTACGGGTTTTCTTGAGTATTCGACGATCGGCCTGCGGCTCGTGCCCGACAACTACACACCTAACAATCCTCAAGGCTGGTTCGACGACCGGCACTGGCAGGAGCAGGGATTTTATACGGTTCCTTACGAGACTTCGGAGAAGTGGGGCAGAGCCGTCCAGCAACGGGGCGGCCTGGCCTTCACCTATTTCCAATCCGACCGCGTCTCGGCCGATTTCCGCCGGGCGCATCCCGGGCTGCTGCTGCCGGGCCATCGCACGTTCGACTACACCAAGCCCGAGACGCAACGCTACCTGCGCGGCGTCTATGCGGCCCTGAAGGGGAACGTCTCCGGATTGATGTTCGACTACTGCGACGAATTGTGGTGCTTCAATCTGGCGCCGGGCGGATTCGCGGACAAGCGCGTCACGGCCGCCTCGGTGTACCGGATCGTGTTCCAGTTGGCCAAGCAGGGATTGGGACCGCGCTCGTGGATCCACGAGCGGCCGGTCTATAATCCGGGCAGCGACATGGCCGTCGGGTTGACGGACTCGCAGCGGACCGCCAGCGACACCGCGGCCATCTCCCCAGGGTTGATCGCCCGCAGCGGTTTGCGGTGGTACAAGAATCGCGTGTTGTTCGCCTACGACATGGACAGCAAGAACCTCTTGGACGCCTGGAAGACGACCGCGCCAAAGGCCGCAGACCGGGATGGCCGGCGGATGACCTTGACCATGTGCTACGTGGCCGCCGGCCGGCTGCTCCTGGCCAATTCACTGCGCGATTTGTCGCCCGAGGCGCTTCGCGACCTGGAACGGACCATGCCGTATCACACCGAACCGAAGAGCGCCCGGCCGGTGGACGCCTTGGTTACGGACGGCCCGCCCCGGGTGTACGATTTTCCGGTCCGTCCCGACTGGCACCAGCTTACCTTGCTGAACGCCGCCGGGGACCGGGAGACCACGCTTTCCGTTTCGTTAAGCGGCGAGCCGGCCGACGGCGGACTGGGCCTAGATCCGCGCGCCGACTACTACGTGTACGATTTCTGGAACGACCGGTTTGCCGGACGGCTTTCCGGCGGCAGCGTCCTGACACAGACGCTCCGGCCCGGCGAGGCGAGGATGCTCTCCGTGCACCGCGCCGAAGGACGTCCGCAATTCCTCTCGACCAACCGCCACCTGATGCAGGGCTACGTCGATCTCGTCGGTATGCCCCAGTGGGATGCCGGAAAGAACGTCTTAAGCGGCACGTCGAAGGTCATCGGTGGCCGGAAGTACGAAGTCGTTCTGGCTGCCAACGGCTACCGGGCGATTGCCGCCCGGGCTGCGGGAGCGGCTGCCGCGGTTGAACTGCTCCCCGGGGCCGAGAGGCTGGTGCGGCTGACGATCGAGGCGCCCGAGAACTCCGAAATCCGCTGGACTGTGAATTTTGCACCCCCGGAAGCGGGCGTAACGGAGGCTTCCGGAAGCTGAGACAAAGGGGAGGAGATTACGGCGGGGGTTCGACGGTTTGTGTATCGTTGCGGGTGCCGTAGTATTCGTGCACCAGTGGGTTGATATCGTAATTGATGACGTGGACCGAGCCGTCGCACATGGCGGCGTTGCAACCGTCGCGATGGGCGCTGCCGAACGCGTTTTCCGAGCGCCTCGGGCGGGCAGGCGGCGCGCTTACCGCTTATGGCGTCGAGAAACCGTCTGACGTCGGGCCGTGGATTCTGCAAGGGACTTGACAAGCTCTTTTTAACATGCCTCTTTTTCACAATTTGTTAAATCCCTTTTTCGGAATTTCTCCGCTCCTCCGGCCCTCCCTAGCGGGGCTGTAAGGAGGTTTTCATCTGTGGTACAATCCCCTCTCTCCCTCCGATGATTGTATTCCGTCGGAGGTTGCCGCCCCACAACGCTCCGAACGACGCCTCCTTTTAGATCCTTGCCATGGCCCTCGACGCCTATTCGTATTGTCCCGGCGGAACGGGAAAGAAAATCAAGTTCTGCTGCGGGGATTTTCTCCCCGAGCTGCAGAAGATCGACCGAATGCTGGAGGGCGAGCAATATCAGGCGTGCCTGCAACACGTCGAGCGCCTTCGGGAACAACCGAGCCACCGCGACCGGCAGTGCCTGCTGGCCTATCAGGCGGAGTTGCTGCGGCTAACCGGCCAGGCGGAGGCCGCCGCCCGGCTCGTCGCCGAATACCTGGAAAAATTTCCACAGAACCAAGCGGCCTTGGCCGAGGCTTCCCTCCAGGAGTCGACCGCGGGCGATACGGCCGCGGCGATGGTCCGGCTGCAACAGGCCCTGGCCGCGGCGCAAGCGGCCGAAGGGGTGCTCTCCTGGCAAGTTACCGACGCGGCCGAAGACCTGGCGCAGGCCATGCTTGCCCAAGGCCGGGTGCTGCCCGCCCGGGCCTTGTCGGCGTTCCTGCTGTCGGTGAACAAGCAGAACGAGACGGCGGGGCAGACGTACCTCGACTGTCTCCGTTCCGAGGCGGTGCCGCTGCTTTTCAAAGAGGACCCGCGCATCGACGCGCCCCCGTCGGATGCCCCGTGGAAAGACCGGTTCCAGGCCGCATTGGAACCCCTGCGCTACGGCGTCTGGCAGACCGCCGCCGACAAGCTGACCGCCGTGGCGGAGCAGTTTCCTAAGGTCCCGGCGATCTGGCAGATGCTGGCCCGGCTCCGGGGGTGGCTGGACGATCGCCCGGGTTGCGTCTTCGCGTTGCGGAAGTTTGCCGCCTTGCCGGTGCCGCGGGACGACGCCGTCGAGGCCGAGGCCCGGGCGCTGCTGCTGTCGCCGCCGCCGCTGGGCGATCCGGAAGACGTGCTCCACGTAACGTGGACGGTCCGCGACGCGGAACGGGTCCACGAAGCGCTGCTCTCGGACAACCGGTTCCGTAACGTGCCGTTCGATCCGGCCGTCTTCGCCCACGAGGATGCCCCGCCGCCGAAGACGCTGCTGATGGTTCTGGACCGCCCGCCGTTGACCACGGCCGCCGGCGCGTCGTGGGAATCGTTGCCCCGCTACCTGGGCGACCTGGCGCTGTTCGGCAAGCAAACCGACCGCGAGGCGCGGCTGGAACTGATGGGCATTGCCCGCCATGATTACATCGAAGTGAAAACCCTCCTGGAATCGCTGGCCGCGGAGGCGCTTGCTCCGGATCCCGGGGAAGAGATAATGCAGATCATCTCCCGGAGCATTACGCAATTGCACCTCCGCTGGGATCCGCCGGAGGACCTTACCGCGGCGCAGGAACGTCAGTGGTCGGACCTCTATCTCCGCGACTACCTGTTGGAGCGTTGGCCGGAGGCGCCGCTGGGATGCCTGGACGGCCTGTCGCCGCGGGCGGCCGCCGCCGATCCGGCCTGGACCAACCGCCTCCTGGCTGCGGTGCTGGTCCTGGAGCATTTCCTCGGGCGACTGGGCAGCCGGTTCGACGGCAACGAGCTGCGCCGCCGTCTCGGCCTGCCGGAAAGTGAACCGATCGATCCGACGAAAAAGCCGCTCGACGCCGTGCCCGTCTCCCGCTGGGACCGCGTCCAGGCCGAGAAGTTCTCGGAGGCCGACCTGACGCAGGCGTTTCTCCGCGCCCAGAGGTACCACGCCGTCGAAGCGATCCGGAAATTCAGCGAGGAGATCCTCCGCCGGCCGAGCTTCGAGAAGAAAGCGGAACGGATCGGCGCTTACGCGGCGCTGGCCCGTCTGACGCCCGATCCCGACCAGGCCCAAGCCTATCTCGACGAAGGGAAGAAGGCGGCCGCGACCGCGGGTCTGCCCGACGGCCTGCTCGATCTCCAGGAACTGTACCTGCGGATTACCCGCCGCCAGGGGACCGAGATCCTCAAGGTGATCGAACACGTCCACACCCGCCACGAAAAGGAGCCGGAGATCCTCGACGCCATGACGCACACCCTAATGCAAACGGGCATTTTGCTGCCGGACGGCCGGATGGCGATCCCGATGACCCGGCAGGAGATGGAGCAGATGGCGGCCGCCTCGGGCGGCCCCGCGGGGGCGTCGCCGCCCGAACCTGGCGGCCTCTGGACCCCCGGATCCGCCGCTCCCGCCGCCGCCGGCAAACTCTGGACGCCGGATTAAAGGGCCGTGACCAAATAGATGATCCGGATCGGGAGGCCAGACATTCTTGTCCGGCTGAAACAAGACAGGCAGGAATGCCTGTCCTCCTAGTTGCGTCGGCCCCTACCGTTGGATCACGACCCGCGATCCGATGGAGAGGATTCCGTAGAGATCGTCGATGTCGCGATTTCCGAGGCAGAGGGTGCCGGCGTTGTTGTCGCGGCCGACGTTCTGGGGATCGTTGGTGCCGTGCAGCCCGATTTCCGGGGAGAGTCCGATCCAGTATTTTCCCAGGGGATTGCGGTAGTCGCTCGGCGGGATGTCCTGCCCGTCGGGACCGCGATAGACGGGAGCGACAATCTTTTCATGGACGGTGTACTGACCTTCGAGTTTGGGGCAGTCCATGCCCACGCCAAGCGTGAATCGGCCGGCGTAGCGTCCCTCGACGAGGAGCGTCAACTCATGCCGTTCCAAGTGAACGACGGCGTGGAAAGGACCGCGGAGGACCTTTAATTCCCGGCCCGGTTCGAGCGGCTCGGCGTCCGAAATCCCGTTGATCCGCGCCAGCAGCAACGCCGGCACCTGGTACTGCTCCGCGATCTGCTCCAGGGTCTCGCCCGGCCGGACCACGTAGGGCGGTTCCAAGAGATGCTGCCGGGAATAGATTACCGTGCCCGCCAGTTGATCGAGCAGCTCGGTCACCTGCCGCCGTTGCGTCTCGGGCAGATTCGGCTCTTCGTAGAGCTTGCTCAGCGCGAGATGCGCTTCGGCCAAGTGGCCCTCGTCGAGGGTTTTCCAGACCGCTTCCATGAAAGCCGCGAACCGGTCCTGGAACAGGCCCTCACCGGGCGGAGCGGTGGTCATTTCCGCCGAGGTTGCACCGACCGAGGAGTCCAAGGGAGGGAAGGACTCGGCGTCCGCCGGATCACCCGGAGCGGTTGCCGGGCCGGCGACCAGGGGTGCGGGGGAGATGATCGGAGGCACGTTGTCGGGAGGCGCGGAGACCTCCGTGCCGGGGGACACTATCGGAGCGGTTGGATCCGGTTTCGCCGCGACACCGCCGTCGGGAGTCGATTCTGGAAGAAGGGAAGTCTTCGGAGAGGGAGTCGGGGGGGCGAGCGGCGCCGGCGGATTAGTCAACGAAGTATTTGGGGGAGTGATGACCGGAGGTTGGGGAGCCGGATTCTCCTGGGCGGTGGTCGTCGTGGCGACCGGCTTGTGCCAGATCAATACGTACACACCATAACTGGCAGCGGCCAATACCGCCATCACCAGAAAGGTCTTTATCTGGTTCAACATTTCGTCCTCCTTGACGAAAACCTCATCGTCCCGGCAAGAATCTATTCTGACAAGCGACGAAATCATACACATCTTGGTTATGTGATGCCATGCCGAATTTTTGGAAAAATGCAGAAAATAAAAAGTTCAGGTGATTTTTAGGCAAAAGTGAGCCGGGCCTTTATCGGCCCGGGCTGGAGGCAACGTCAGAAATCGGTTGAATCAACCTGACAGCCGCCGCTACGGATCGAGGGTTTCGAGGAACCGATAAGTTCCTGAATTTGATCTTGGCGAAACTCCTTATTTCCGAGTATCTTTCGGTGCCTCGGGCTCATGCAAATCCCGGCTGGGGCCGAGGACGGCCCGGCTCGCTATCCACTGGCCACTGTCCACTTTCTCCCATGCAGATTGCAATTTTTTTGCCCAACTGGCTTGGCGACCTGACGATGGCTACGCCGGCGTTGCGGGCGATGCGGCGGCGGTGGAAGGACGCACGGTTGGTGGGGATCCTGCGGCCGTATCTGGCTGACGTGCTCGGCGGCGCCGGCTGGCTCGACGAACAATGGTTTTACGATCCCCGATCAGCGGATAGCTCGCTTCGCGCCTGGGCGGTCGCCCGGCGGTTCCGCCGCGAGAAGTTCGATCTTGCGATCCACTTGACGAACTCGCTGCGGACCGCGGCCGTGGCGTGGTGGGGCCGGATCGGGCGGCGGATCGGCTTTGTGCGCTACGGCCGCGGACCCCTGCTGACCGAGAAACTCTATCTCCCGCGTCGCCAAGGCCGGATCGTTCCCGAGCCGATGGTGGACGTCTATCTGGCCTTGGCCCGGGCGGCGGGGTGCGGCGACGAATCGCCGCGGTTGGAACTGGCCACGCTGCCGCGCGACGAGCAGTCGGCCGACGCGGCGCTGGCCGCCCTGGACCTGCGGCGCAAGGATCGGATCGTGCTATTAAATTGCGGCGGGGCCTACGGAGCGGCGAAGCTCTGGCCCGTCGAGTATTTTGCTGCGCTTGCCCGGCGCATCGTCGCCGAGTGCGATCACGACGTGTTGGTGACCTGTGGGCCGAAGGAACGGGAGATTGCCCGGCGGATCATCGAGTTGGCCCGGGAACCGCGGGTGGTTTCGATGGCCGATCAGCCGCTGGACCTGGGCACGGCGAAGGCCTGCATCCGCCGGGGAAAGCTGATGGTCTCCACTGACAGCGGACCTCGGCACGTGGCGGCGGCCTTCGGCCTGCCGGTGATTACGCTCTACGGACCGATGCTGCCCGTGTGGGGCGAGAATCCGACGCAACGGGCGGTCAACCTGCTGTTGGACCTGGAGTGCATCGGCTGCCACGCCCGGACGTGTCCCTTGAAACACCATCGCTGCATGCGCGATTTAACGGTCCAGCGGGTCTTCGGCGAAGTGGTCAAGATGTTGGAATCGCTCGATCAAATACCGCAGGCGGCATGAGAGGAAAGAGGTTGGTCGTCAGTCGAATCCCAACAACGACTAACGACAGACGACCAACGACAAACAAACGATGAACGTCAATCCCCAGTTGGATACGATGTCTCCCACCGATCCCGCCCGAACCGGCCTGGAGCCGGTTGAAGAGGGGCGGATGTGGTTCGATCGGCGTTATCGCGGCCCGCTCGGCGAAGCTGGCCTGGTCGCGTTCGAGGCGTTGATGGCCCGCTCGCCCGGCCATTGCCTGCGGGCCTTGCCGGACCGAGAGATCTGGCACTTTCGCGTGCGGCTGCCGGAAGCGAATCAGGAGGCCGGACATTCTTGTCCGGCGGAGGAGACAGGCAAGAATGCCTGTCCTCCTGACCTGACGGGCATCTACCTCAAGCGGCATCACGTCCGGACGTGGGCGGGCCGCTGGCGGGCGCGGCTGGGATTGCAATTGCCGCCGACCGCCGGCCGCGTCGAGGCGGAAAACGTCGGCGCGCTGTCGGCCGCGGGCGTGGCCGTGATGCGGCTGATCGCCTACGGAGAAAAGTTGCACACCGACGGATTCCAGGAGTCGTTTATCCTGACCGAGGAACTGGAAGGATTTTCCGAGTTGCCCCGGTACATCCGCCGGAAGTTTCCCGCGGTGGGCGAACGGCCCGCCGCCCGCGACCGCGATCTGACGGTCTTGATTTCCGAGTTGGCCGGCATCGTGCGGCGGTTCCACGGGGCGGGCTTCAACCACCGCGACTTGTACGGTTGTCACTTCTTCGTCAAGGACCTGGCCTCCGGACGCCGGGAAATCCGCCTGATCGACTTGCAGCGGGTGCAGCACCGCCGCTGGTTCCGCCGCCGCTGGATCGTCAAGGACCTGGCCCAATTGGCCTGGTCGGCGCCCCGGGAACGGATCAAATGCACCCATCAAATGGCGTTTATCAAGCGGTACCTGGGTGTGAACAAACTTCGCCCGGCCGATAAACGACTGATCCGCGCCGTGCTGCGGAAAAAACGCCTTATGGAATGGAAGTTGGGAATCGAAGATTAAGGAGCCGTACAATGCGCGTGGGAATTGTCATTGAGCATGTCGATCCGACGCACGGCGGTGCGGAGGGATGGACTTGCCGTTTCATGGAATACCTGCATCGGCAGGGGTGCGAGGTTCACGCGGTGGCCCAGGAGATTTCTCCGGACGGCCGGCGGCTGCCGATCGTGCCGCATCGCCTGGGACGGCCGGCTTCGCTGTCGCGGCGCGCGGAGGCGGCTGCCGAAATCCTCGACGCGCTGGATCTGGACGTCGTCCACGACATGGGGGTGGGTTATCGCGCCGATTTTTTACAGCCGCACGGAGGTTGCTGGACTGCGTTGGTGGAACAGAAGCGGCGTTTGGCGCCGCCCTGGCTGGGGGCGCTCAAACGGCGGTTTGATCCCTGGCTGCCGCGGCATCGCGCCCATGAGCTGTTACTCCGCCGGCAATGCGCCGCGGACCAGTTGACGCTTTTGGCCCTCTCGGAAAAAATTGCCGGGGAGTTTCAACGGGCCGGCTTTCCCGCCGAGCGGATCCGCGTGGTGTACAACGGCGTCGACCTGCGACGTTTTTCTCCGACCGGCCGGGAGCCGTTCCGCGCCGCCACCCGGCGGCGTTTGGGACTGGGCGAAGAGACTGTTCTGGCGCTGATGGTGGCGCATAATTTGCGACTCAAGGGCGCTGACTCGCTCTTGGGGGCGCTGCGCCGGCTTCTGCCTCGGCGGCTTCCTTTGCACGTGTTGGTCGTCGGCGGGCGTCGGTTGCGCCCCTGGCGGCGCCGCGCCCGCGCTTGGGGCCTCGAAGGGCAGGTAACTTTTCTCGAATCCCAAGCGAAAATCCTTCCGCTCTACGCCGCGGCCGACCTGCTGGTGCATCCCAGTTTCTACGACAGTTGCAGCCTGGTCCTGCTCGAGGCGGCGGCTTGCGGCCTGCCCGTGATCGCCACCCGGCAGAACGGCGCGGCGGAGTTGTTTACGTCGCCGGACGAAGGGCTGATCCTCGACGACGCCGCCGACGTCGAGGGCCTGGCGGAATCGTTGCAGCGGCTGGTCGCCGACGCCGAACTCCGCCGGCGGCTGGGGCGCGCCGCGCGGCAGAGGATGCTTTCCCACTCGCAGCAGCGGAATTTCGACCAGATTTTCGCGCTCTATCGGCAGCGCCTCGCCTACCGCCGGGCGGCGTAAGCGTCCATCCCTTAACAAAGCTCCCCGGCTGCGGTAAAATGCAGTCCTGTGAGGGTCCTTCCCATGTCACCGTCCGGCGCCGAGGTCGATTGGTCGCACGCCCTGGAGGCGGTGCGGGGGGACCGCGGTCTGCTGCGGTCGATGGTCCGGACCTTTTTGGAGGAATATCCCCGCCGGCTCGGAGAGATGCAGCGGGCCGTCGAGGAGCAGGTTGCCAAACCTTTGCAGTTGGCTGCGCATTCGCTGAAGGGTCCCTTGCGTTTTTTCGGTGCGCAATGGGCCTTTCAGTTGGCCCTGCAAGTGGAGAACCTCGCTCGCGACGGCCGGATCGAGGACGGCGCCGCGGTGCTGGCCGAGTTGGAAACCGCGCTTCTGGCCCTGGAACCGCGGTGGCGGGAGTTTATCCAGCAAGAGTAGCCATGCCTCATATCCTGGTGGTTGACGACTCCGATACGGACCGCTGCCTGATCGGCGGTCTGCTGGCCGGGAATTCCGAGTGGCAGGTGGAATACGCCGTGGAGGGCCGCGACGCCTTCGAACGGATCGGTCGCCGCGTGCCGGATCTCGTGTTGACCGACCTGCTCATGCCGGTGATGAACGGCCTGGAGCTGGTCGATGCCGTGCGGAAGAAATACCCGCACGTGCCGGTGGTGTTGATGACCTCGCTGGGGAACGAGGCGCTGGCCGTCGAGGCGTTGCGGCGCGGCGCCGCCAGTTACGTCAGCAAGCAGCGACTGGCGAGCAAACTGCCGGAGACCATCGCCGACGTGCTTTCCATCACCCGGCGGGCCAAGAGCCAGGCGCTGTTGCACGGCCAGTTGTGTGAGAGCCTGTACCGTTTCGAGTTGGAGAACGACCCGGCCCAATTCGCCCCGCTGTTGAATTTTATCTGGGAAGAGACCGTGCAGTTCCGCCTCTGGGACGACGCGGAAGCGATGCGGGTGGGGATCGCCCTGCACGAGGCGCTCAGCAACGCCCTGTACCACGGCAATTTGGAAGTCAGCACGACGCTGCGGGAGGTCAACGAAACGGCGTACCACGCCCAGATCGAAGAGCACCGCAGCCGGCCTCCCTACTGCCGGCGGCGGATCGCCGTCGAAGCGGCGTTTTCCCGGGCCGCCGTCCGCTTCGTCGTCCGTGACGGAGGTCCCGGATTCAATCCCGCCTCCCTGCCCGATCCCACCGATCCGGAAAATCTGGAACGGACCTGCGGCCGCGGCATCCTCCTGATGCAGACCTTTATGGACGAGGTCCGATACAATGAGACGGGCAACGCGGTGACGCTGGTGAAATGGCGGCATCCGACGAAGGAGGAGGAAAAATGACGAAGGACATTCGTCCTTCAGCTTGCTTCCGTTGTTGTTTGCGAAGCCGCAAGCGGCTTTTTCCTTGATCGGGGACGAACCTCCCATGTGTGGTCGATTTTCACTCCGCGCCCGGTTGGCGGCCTTGGCGGAACTTTTTGGGATTCCGGAGACGGAACTGCCGCTGCTGAGCGCCCGCTATAACATTGCTCCCACCCAGCCGGTGCTGGTGGTCCGCCGACGGCCTGGGATGGTGCCGTCGAAACGGGAAGCGGTCTTCTTGCGTTGGGGATTGATTCCCGGTTGGGCCGACGCTCCGACGGTCGGCGGTCGGCTGATCAACGCCCGGGCGGAGACCGTCGCCGTCAAGCCCGCCTTCCGCGAAGCCTTCCGCCACCGCCGCTGCCTGATCGCCGCCGACGGCTTTTACGAATGGGCTAAACCGGAGTTCGTGGATTCAGAAGGGGATAGTCCCATTTTCTCTTCGAGAAAATTGGGACAGTCCCCGGCGAAGCGGAAACGGCCGACCGCGGTCAAGCAGCCGTACTTCATTCACTTCCGCGACGACCGCCCCTTTGCCTTTGCCGGATTGTGGGAGGCTTGGCAAGGATCCGGTCCGGCGGCGATCCAGTCCTGCACGATCATCACCACCGCGGCCAATCCGCTCGTCCGTCCGATCCACGACCGCATGCCGGTGATCCTCCCGCCGTCGGCCTACGCCCGCTGGCTGGACCCGGCGTTGGAGACCCCCGATGATCTCCTGCCGTTGCTGGTTCCCTGGAACGCGGAAGCGCTGGAGTCTTATCCGGTCGGTCCCGCGGTCAACCGTGCGGCAAACGACGTTCCAGAAGACACTTTCCCCTTATAGAGACGAGTGCAGGATTGCCGGGCAAACAGCGGGGAGTTCGCCGTTAAGGCTCCTTCGGCGGGAGCGTTAGAGTCTTCTCTTCGCCAGTCGGGGGCTGTGGTTTCCTTAAGCGAGCCAGCAAGTAGAAGTCCTCCAGACGGTTTTCGAGGAGTTCGAAGCGTGTTTTAATGCCGTAGAAGGATGTGATCGGATATTTCCCGCAGAAATAATCCATGCTCTCGAGGGTCCAGACGCTGAGGTGGGTTGGATCGCGGTGAACTTCCACGGCAGGATAACATGGCGTCTTGGAAACAAAAACGCCACCAGGCTTCAATACGCGCCAAATTTCGTTCATCAATTCGATTACCGGGTAAATCATTCGTTGCCGGCTTTCGGCATAGATGGATTTCGGAACGTGTTCGAGAAAATCCACGCAGATCACCTTGTCCACGCTTTCATCGTCCAGGGGGATGGCTTCAAAGCCCAGGGCGCAGATCAGATCGGCATGGGTGCCTTCCGCTTGGATGTCGATTCCCACGTTGCCCTGCTTGCGGAAGCCGCATCCCAGATCCAGGACCACGGGTTCTCCCAAGGCCCGAAGGGCTTCGATAAGCTTCCGGCCCGCGGATCGGCGCTCGTCGGGAGGGCGCTCGTCGAAACCATACAAGGTAAAGCCGGTTTTCGGAGCGAATGCTCCCAGCAGCAGGCCGGGAGCCGATTCGCACACAAGGTGCCGCTGTCCATCTGCCGTGACCGCCACGAGTTGCAAGGCGCCGACTAAGTCGCCAGTGCCCGAGAGATCGACTTGCTCCTGGAACCCGACCGGCCGATCTTTCAGATCGAGGGCGAATCGTTCCTGTAGTTCGGGCCGTAGCCGCGTCAGCGTTGTACGCTGCAGAACCCGCCCCTGCACCAAGACTTCAATGGTCCTTACGTCCTCGGCGATGACCCACCCGCTCAACCATTGACCGGTGGTCAGGGCCCAACCGGATTCGTTGAAAGGATGATCAAACATACCGGGGATTTTGGGAGCGGTTGAGCCGGAAGCGCTCCCGGGAACGAGTTTCAAGGCCAGATGATGTATCAGCCGCCGGGCGTGTTCCTCGAACTGCGGTGGAGCGAAGGCGACGATCTCCACCAGGGGTTGAACGAGATTACGGATTGCCGAGGAGGGAAAACCGGCTTTCGCGGCCACACCGCAGACGGAGTGGGGGAAGGCATCGTCGCCCGCCGTAAAGATTGCGGTGGTGGGAAACGCCCGCGCTAACTCCCGGAAGGCCTCCGGCGTGAACCGCCAATAATCGCTGGGATAGGAGTGGATGGGAAAATGCATGACGGAAGTGAAGATCACGACGCCGTCTTCGCGCAAACAGCGATGCAGCTCCTGAAACGCCTGGAACGGATGAAGCACATGCTCCAGCGTATCGGCCAGCAGGAAGGAACCCACTTCCCCGTTGGCAAAGCGGAGGCAGTGGATGTCCTCGATCCGGTCCACGCCGAGGCCGGGCTGCATGTCGCAGCCGACGTATTTTTTGCCGGGAAAAAAGGGACGCAAATCGGCAAGCATTTCCTGGCCAGGGACCCGGAAGGAACCGATCTCGACAATCGGCTCCGGGCAAGGGAGGATCTTGGCGCATTCCTGGAAAAAAGCGCGGACATGCGGTCGCATGATTCAAGGGGCCTCCAACGTCAACCAGCGGCGACATTCCTTCGGAAGGTGTCCGACCAGCAGCGGTTCATAGGGCGGCGGCCCCGAAAAGGGGCGGCTAAGCCGTTCGTATTCTACACGCCAATGCGCAAAAGCGAGCTGATTTTCCTCTGTTGGCAGCCCGGTGGCGGCGCCGCCGTGGACCTGATGAAAGTGCCCCTCGCCCAGGAGGGTGAACACCATTTCCGCTCGGGTGACGGCACGCCAAAAAAAGTCTAAGTTGACTAATCCGCCGCCGGGCGCACGATATCGCTCGTCCAAACCCCCCATGGCCTGGAAGAATGCCCGATCCATGAAGAGACAGTTCGATTCCACGGTCTTGCCGAGGAAACCGAACGGGGTGGATCCCGCCAGAGAGGAGATCTCAAACAGGCGATAGCCGTTCTCATACCACTGGATCTCTTCCAGAAGCCGGCGTTCCACCTCGTGATTGTAGCCTTCCTTGGCGCTCTCCATCTGCACTTTTGGTCCGAGATGCCAGCCCCGCACCTCGACGATCCCCCGGGGACACAGCCGTGCTGCCCGCAGGCCCGCGTGAAGAACACCCGGCGTTACCAGCCGAGCGCCGTCAATCATCAGGCAGACCACCGGGGCGCGCGACTGCAAGACGCCCCAGTTTAGGGCAGCCGCCGGAGACGGGTTAGCGCGATCTGGCGGGATGTACTCGTAACGGACGTTCGAGGATGCCGCCCAAATCTCCGGCGGAAGCGGCTCCGGCGACCCATTGTCGATCAGGAGGATTTCGTAATCCTCGACGTGAAGATGGCGCTGGTAGGGCGGAGTCAGACTGCGGAGTGTGTTCCCGATCTGCTCCGTCATGCGGTAACAAACGACAATCACCGACAAGGTGGGGCGAACCTCCACCCCGGAGGGAAAATAAGTATCCGTCACGACGGTTATCCTTGCGTCAAATCCCTCGCCATGCTCATCGAATGGGCAATGATTATAGGGATTTCAGAACTGCAACACAAGTCTTCGCTGGAAAGGGAAAATGGCAGCAAACACGATTTTCCGTTTTCCATCGATCGGGCGTTTACGCCCAGTAACGAAACCGCCATAATAATACAATTCTTTACTGGTCTGCCCCCCTTAGGGAAAAGTATAGAAAGAACAGGGAATCAATCATGTCCGAAACAGCCAAACTGATTCTCGGCGAGAAGGAGTACGAGTTCCCCATCCTCACGGGAACCGAAGGCAACCAGGTGATCGATATTGCCCGGCTTTTCAACCAGACCGGGTACATCACGCTCGATCGGGGATTCGCCAACACGGGCGGCGCCGAGAGCGAGATCACCTACATGGACGGAGACCGGGGCATCTTGCGGTACCGGGGTTACTTGATCGAGGAACTTGCCGAGCAGTGCGATTTCCTGGAAGTCGCCTATCTGCTGATCTACGGCAACTTGCCCAACACCGAGGAATTGGAGGCTTTCCGCAACAACATTCGGCGGCACACCCTGTTGCACGGGGGAATGCAGACGTTGTTTTCCGGTTTCCCTCCCAACGCCCATCCCATGGCGATCCTGGCCGCCGTGGTCGAGTCGTTGGCTATTTATTGCCCCGACGCGCTCGATCCCCGCGATCCGCAGCAGGCGGAACTGGCCATCGACCACTTGCTGGCCAAGATGCCCACCATCGCCGCGTTCAGCTACAAGCAATCCATCGGCCAGCCGTTCATCTATCCGCAAAACGAGCTTTCTTATTGCCAGAATTTCTTGCACATGATGTTCGCCGTGCCCAGCGAACGGTACCAGATGGATCCCGATTTCGTCGCCGCGTTGAACTTGCTGTTCATCCTTTATGCCGACCACGGGCAGACCTGTTCGACGGCCACGGTGCGGATGGTGGGATCCAGCGGCGTGAACCTGTTTTCGGCGATCGCGGCCGGGATCTGTGCGTTCTGGGGCGACCTGCACGGCGGGGCCAACGAGGCCTGCATCAACTTTCTCGAACAACTCCTGGCCGAGGGAGGCGACATCGGCAAGTACATCAACCGAGCGGAAGATCCCGACGATCCCTTCCGCCTGCCCGGCTTCGGGCACCGGATCTACAAGACCTACGATCCCCGGGCGACGATCATCAAAGAAGTCTGCCATCGGTTGATGGAAAAACAAAAACGCCCCGACCCGCTCTTCGAACTGGCCCTGGAACTGGAAGAGGCGGCCCTGAAAAATCCCTTTTTCATCGAGCGGCGATTGTATCCGAACGTCGATTTCTACTCCGGCATCATCTACCGGATCATCGGCATCCCCAAGCCCATGTTCACGGTGCAATTGGCCATCGGCCGGCTGCCGGGCTGGATCGCCCATTGGAAGGAACTGCAACAAATGCCGCGACTGCGGATCCAACGCCCGCGCCAACTCTACACCGGACCCCCCCAGCGCAAATTCGTGCCGTTGCGCGAACGATAAGGCCGGAAGTTTATTGAAACTCAGGTGAATGTACCATGAACGCCCGGGGGAGCGGTCCCGGGGGTGGAAGGAGATCCCGTTTGATCCCCGCGACCGCCGTCGCGGGGCGTTTTCTGATGGGACGCGAATCAATAGCCCCGGCGCTTGTTGACGATTTCCGGAATCCCTGAGGGCGTTTCCGTCGTTGGAAGACGAGGAACCCCCAGAGGATAGGATTCTTTGTAACCTTGCGGACATGACGTGTAATACTTGTGTAATACTGGTCGAATAAAGCGGAGTTTCGTGTTGGCAGGATTTGGATTTAGCCGCCTAAAGAATAGAATTTCAATAGGTCCAGTAGTTGGAAATCAAGGCCCGTTGAAACATCATTCATCCATGGAACGTGACCCGATGACTTTGAATAATTTTGTGGAAAAGACGGTTTCCTCCCCTCGGCATCCACTCGGCACGCGGGCGAAGATTTTGTTGACAAGCGTCTTCGGCCCCTACGCCCAGGACGACCAGTACGGCAGCCGGGTGATCAATCCGATGGAGTTGTACCACAACCAGGTGACCCGGGTGCAGGGGCCGTTTTCGCTGCGGATCTTCCACCGTTCCTGGGGTCTGATGTTCCTCCAGGCGAATCTGTCGGCCCCCTGTACGCTGCTGGATTTTCCCTCGCTGGAACGGTTCGTCGAGGAGCTTCGCCGCCGGCCCTACGACGTGGTGGGCATCAGCGGCATCACCTGTAACGTGCTGAAAGTAAAAAAGATGTGCGAGTTGGTGCGTCAGTATCAGCCGCAGGCGACCATTGTCGTGGGGGGGCACGTGGCAAACATACCCGACTTGGCCCAACGGATTGACGCCGACCACGTCGTCCGCGGCGAGGGCGTCCGCTGGTTCCGCACGTTCCTCGGCGAAGACCCCCATCGACCTGTCCGCCACCCCCTGATCCCCACGCGGATCGGCACCCGGACCCTGGGCATCGCCATCTCCGAGAAACCCGGTGAGACGGCCGCCACCGTGATCCCCTCGGTCGGCTGCCCGATGGGGTGCAACTTCTGCGCCACCTCGGCCATGTTCGGCGGCAAGGGAAAGTTCTTCAACTTCTATCCCACCGGCGACGAGTTGTTTGAAATCCTCGTGCAGCTCGAACGCGAACTGAAGGCCCGGTCGTTCTTCATTATGGACGAAAACTTCCTGCTGGAGCGCCGCCGGGCACTCCGGCTGCTGGAACTGATGAAGGAGCACGACAAGTCGTGGATCTTCTACGTCTTCAGCTCCGCCGGCGTGTTGTGCTCCTATCGCATGGAGGAACTGGTCGCGCTGGGCGTCTCCTGGGTCTGGATGGGCCTGGAAGGAGAGAACAGTCAATACTCCAAGCTCAACGGCGTGGACACCCTCGCGCTGGTCCGGCAACTCCAGGAGCACGGCATCCGCGTGCTCGGCTCGACGATCATCGGCCTGGAAAACCACGCGCCGGAGAACATCGACGCGGCCATCGACTACGCCGTCCGCCACGACGCCGATTTCCACCAGTTTATGCTCTACACGCCGATTCCCGGCACGCCGCTGTATCGCGAATTGGAGGAACAGGGCGTGCTGCTGACGGAAGACGAAATGCCGCTGCCCGACGTCCACGGGCAATACCGTTTCAACTACCGGCATCCGCGGATCCCGGCCGGACAGGAGACCGAGTTGCTGCTGCGGGCCTTCGAGCGGGACTTTGCCGTCAACGGCCCGAGCATGTTGCGGATTGTCCGCACCACGCTCAGCGGCTGGCAACGCTACAAGAATCACCCCGATCCGCGGGTCCGTCGCCGGTTTGCCTGGGAAATCGAGGGTCTGGCCACCGCTTATACCGCGGCCGTGGCCGCCGGGCGGCGCTACTACCGCCGCCAGCCCGCGCTGCGGGAAAAAATGGATCGGCTCTTGGAGGACTTGTTCCGGGAATTCGGCTGGAAGGCCCGCTTGTCCGCCCTGGTGGGCGGGCCGTACGTCCATTATAAAATCCGCCGGGAGGAGAAACGCCTCGCCCGCGGCTGGACCTATGAGCCGCCGACCTTCTACGACAAAAACGAGGCGGCCATGGAACTTCTCGCCCCCGACACGCCCCCGGCCGAACTCGCCCGCTCCGTCGGTACGCCGCCCGTAACCGAATCCGCCCCCGTCAAGAAACGACGCCGTCGGAAAAGACAACTGGAACGGATATAACGCGGACTGGCTGATTCTTGCCGGACCGGGTTCTGGGGGATATACTGGCGTCTGCCGAGAATCAGAATGACTATCGGACAGCCGCCGGCTATTGGCGCCGAGTTCTCTGATCCTCATGCAATCCCCATCCCTTTTTTTGGAGTGCCCGAGATGATCCGCCTGTATAAATTCGTGGTGATGGTTGGTCTGTCGGTTTTGTTTTGCGCCGCATTTGCCCAGGCGGAGCTTCGCCTGCCGGCCGTGCTGGGTGACAACATGGTCCTCCAACGCGATCAACCCTTGCCGCTCTGGGGCTGGGCCGAGCCGGGCGATACGGTCACCGTCCGGATCGCCGGCCAGACCTTGACCGCCCAGGCCGACGCCGAAGGCCGCTGGAAAACGACGGCGGCGCCGCTCCCCGCCGGGGGCCCCCACGAAATAAAAATCGAATCCTCCTCGGGCGACCGGCTGACGCTGCGGAACGTCCTGGTCGGAGAGGTCTGGATCTGTTCCGGGCAGTCGAACATGTATTGGCCCCTGGAATGGAGCCATCAGGCCCAACAGGAAATCGCCGCCGCGAACCATCCCCGAATCCGTCTTTTCAAGGTTGCCAACGTCATGGCCATGGAGCCTCAGTCCGATTGCCAGGGCCGCTGGAGGGCGTGCCGACCAGCGACCGTTCCCGACTTCACCGCCATTGGTTACTTCTTCGGCCGGCAACTTGAGCGCGAGTTGAAGGTCCCCGTCGGCTTGATCCAAACCGCTTGGGGCGGCACGCCCGCCGAATTCTGGACCCGCCGCGAAATCCTGGGGGCCGATCCCGCGCTGCAGGGCCTCCTCCAGGATCAACACGCCGCACAGTTGTACAACGGGATGGTCGCGCCGCTGATCCCCTTCGCCATCCGCGGCGCGATCTGGTATCAGGGCGAGTCGAACTCTCCCCGGGCCTACCAATACCGCACGCTGTTTCCGGCGATGATCTGCAACTGGCGAAAGGATTGGAGCCAGGGCGACTTCCCCTTCGGCTTCGTGCAGATCGCCCCGTTCCGCTACGAGAGACAGGATCCCGTTTGCAGTGCGGAACTCCGCGAGGCCCAATTGATGACCTTGCAGAAGGTTCCGAACACCGGGATGGCCGTCACGATGGACATCGGCAATCCCCAGGACATCCATCCCAAAAACAAGCAGGACGTCGGCCGACGGCTGGCCCTCTGGGCGCTGGCGAAAGTTTACGGCAAGGATGGCGTTTACTCGGGCCCGATCTACAAGTCGATGGCCGTCGAGGGCGACAAGGTGCGTTTGACGTTCGACCACGTCGGCGGAGGACTCGTGAGCCGCGACGGCAAGCCGCTGACGGAGTTTACGATCGCGGGGGCCGACCAGAAATTCGTCCCCGCCACGGCCGAGATCGACGGCCCCAACGTCGTCGTCTCCTCCCCCGAAGTCCCCCATCCGGTGGCCGTCCGCTTCGCCTGGCGCGACGACTCCGTCCCCAACCTCTCCAACCGCGACGGCCTGCCCGCCTCGTCGTTCCGCACCGATGATTGGAAAGGGGTGACTCAAACTGAATAGGAAGACTGCTTCCCGTGCCCGATCAGCCGCCGGGTGAGATTCCTCCCCGAGTAGCACGAGGTTCCGGCGGCGACGTGCAATTCGGCATCGGTCACAAGGAGTTCCTTTTCTCACCGATGATGTAGGTATGGTTTGTTTCATTGCGATGCCGCAAGCGTCTCGTGTGTTTTTTGTACAACGGAGGGAGAAAACGGGCAATTCCCGGATTTTGAACCCCGCGTTGGGGGTGGAAACGACAGGAGGTGAAGGATACGGTTGCGGAGGCCCTGATAGGGAACGCCTGGCGTCCTTTGGAGTTGCAGCAGGCGTCGGTAGCGGCGCCATCCGCGGATGTCGAAGCCGCGGAATTGGAGGCCGACTTTGAGCAAGCCGACCTGGATTTGGGCCCAGTGCTTTTTCATCGTCTCCTCAAGGTTTTTATAACCGTGGTGGAGGCTCCGTCTGATATTCCGAGATTTTTGGATTTTCTCCAGCAGGCGCCGGACTTGGCGCACGATTTTCTTTGATTTCCCCAGGTAGAGGGACCGTTGTCGGCCTTCCGTGCGGTAGGCCAGCCGGTAGTACGGTCCGAGCTTGCGGCCGTTGTAGGTCCGATAGGTGGCGACAATGGATCCCTGTCGGGCGAGGACCGATTTCAGCTTGCGAACGGCGTCCAAGGGTGATGCGGGAGGGGCGAGGATTGGGGAGGACATGGCAACGGCTCCGTGAAAGGTACGTTTGTTCACGTATCGTTATACGCCATAGCCTGGCCCAATTTCTAGGGGAATTTTAAATATTTCAGATCAGTTGCATCGTTCCCATCAAGCATTGTATAGACTTCGTTGGCGATCAAAGTTTGCCGCGTTAGCGGCACAATGTGAATAGCCAGGGGTGGAGCGTAGCGTAACCCCTGGTCAACATACCCCGAGCCGACCTCAGCCGCGTTAGCGGCGACACCTTGCCGCGAGTTGTGCCACTACGTGGCGCGCTAGTGCTTTGTCAAGTCTTAAAATGGGGGTCGGGTGCCATGTCCACGCTTGCGTGGACATGCGGGAAACCTCGAATACCATGCCC
>JAFGPV010000071.1 GCA_016936015.1 Pirellulales bacterium | reverse complement strand
GCGTCGCGCTGACGACGAATTCCTTGGAAGGATCAGTGGTCGTGAACGTGCCCGCGGTGACGTTCAGGTCGCCGGAGCCTGCTGAACCGCCCAAGGTGTCGCTCGAGCTATGGTAAAGCTGTGACACGTAGCCGAGATAGACGTTGCCGGCGGTGGTAAAGCTTCCGCCCGATTGGTCGATCACGCCCGTGCCGCCGTCGCCGACGTAGAGGTTATCGGCGTGCAGATCGACCGTGCCGGTTCCGGAGAGGGCGTAGCACCCGTACACGCCGGAGCCTTGCCGCGCGACGTCGCTGGTCGAGGTGAAGGTGTCGTCGCCGCCGAGTCGCCACACGCCGGGGCTGCCGACGGCGTTCTGGGAGACGGCCACGCCGGCCGTCTGGTAGATGGCGCCTTGGCCGTCTTTGCTTCCCGACCGGTACTGGCCCAGCGAGAGACCGCCCGCCTGGAGGGTGCCGCCGTTCATGTAGATCCGGCCGCGACCGCCTTCATTCAGACCCATGTAAATCATCTGGCCGGCCTGGGATCGGAGCGTGGCTGATTCGGCAAGGGTCGCCTTGAACTGGCCCATCAGGCCAAGGATTACATTGCCGTTGGCATCGGCCTTTAACGATTCCACCAGAGCGTTGCCCGAGAGATCGAGGGTCACGTCCGAGGAGGATCCCGAGGCGAAGTACATCGCCCTTTTTCCACGGAAGACGGTGTCGCCGTCCATGGTCAGGTTGACGTCGCCGTTGTTGCCGACATAGAAACCGCCTTGCTGATAGAATAAGGCGCTGTTGTGCATGGTCATGTCGAGGCTGCTGCCGGACGCGCTCGACAGCGTGCTGACGGCCTGACCCGACGTGCTGGAGTAGGAGGACACAAAATTGGCCGTGCCGGACATCTGGATGACCGCGCTGACGTCGGTGGCGGCCCCGGTCGTGGTTTTCCGGGCTTCCAGGGTCCCGCCGGTCATAATCAACCGGGCTTCGATGTCGCTCGCTCCTTCGCCGGCGCCGAGACAGAGCTCGGCGTTGGAATTCGTGGCGACGAGACCGGAATCGATTTGCAGGGTCGTCGATTCCAGGCTGGAGCTGTCGCCGACGTTGATCCGGCCTTTCACGCCCGCTAACGTGGCGTCCGCAATGACGTACTTCGAGGTTGCGCCGCCGTTGAAGACGACGGTGCCTTGCTTCAGGTTGAAGTTCCCTCGGCAGATGGAGTTGTAGTTCTCCGGCGATGAGAAGGTGAGCGTGCCGTCGCCGATCTTGTCGAGACCGCCGCCCTCGTTGCCCGAGTTGAGGGTCACCGTTCCCACGGTCGGTTCCGTCGTTGCCTTGCCGGTGAAGGAGATCGTCGGCGCGGAGGTATAACCGACGCCCGGGTTCGTGACGACGATGTGGTCGATCTTCAGACCTCCCGTGCCCGTGCCGTCGTCCACCATGACGGGATAACCGGTGGCGCCGGAGCCGCCGCCGCCGTTAAACAGGACGAAGGGCGTGCCGAGATAGCCGGCCCCGCCGTCGGTGATTGCAATGGTGGCCACGCCGCTCCCTGCGGGGACGACAACGCCATTGCTCATGGTCACGTCATGACCGTTGGTGTCGATCGTGGCGCCCTCGCTCCAGATTCGGACGCCGGCATGGACGAAATCCGTGTTGTCGGCAGTGGCGACCAGTTTACCGCCGTGGAAATTGACCGTTCCAGTGCCGCCGGCGTAGTTCACTTGGATGCCGGGGGTAGTCAAAATTCCGCCGGGATTGCCGGCAATGCCGAGATTGATGATCGCCTTGTAATCGGCCGCGTCCGGTGCTCCGCCATCGACGTCTTTGGAGACGATGATCGGGGCAGCCGTCGTGAGTTGGCCGGTTCCGCCGATGCTTAGAACGGCCCTGCCTCCGTAGTATACGGTTACGGGACTACCACCGGACAGATAAGTTTTCGCCCGAACCGCGCTGACGATGAGTTCCTTCGTCGGATCAGTTAACGTAAACGTCCCGGCGGTGACATTCATTGCACCGTAGCCCGCCGAAGCGCCCAGCGTGTCGCTCGTACTATGGTAAAGTTGCGAGACATTGCCGACAACAACGTTGCCGGCGGTCGTGAAGGCGCCGCCTGACTGATCGAGCACGCCGGTGCAGCCGTCGCCGACGTAGAGGTCGTCGGCGTGCAGATCGACCGATCCGGTCCCGGAAAGGCCGTAGTAGCCGTAAACGCCGTAGTCTTGCCGGGCAACGTCGCTCGTGTCGGTGTAGGACGAGTCGCCGCCGATATGCCACGCGCCGGGGGAGCCGACGGCGTTTTGGGAGACGACCGATCCGGCCGTCTGATAGATGGCGCCTCGGCCTTCGACGAAGCCGCTGCCCGATCGGGTGCGTCCCAACGAGAGGCCACCCGCTTGAATGCTCCCGCCGTTCATATAGATCCGGCCCGTGCCGCCATTAGTATAACCCGCGTAAATCGCTTGGCCGGCCGGCGTCCTGATGGTGGCCGTACCACCGAGGGTTGCATTAACCGTGCCCGTGTTGCCGAAGAGAAGGGTGCTCAGCGACGATTCCACCAAGGCGTTGCCTGAAAGACCGAGTGTCGCGGAGGCACTGGATCCATTGGCGAAGATCATATTTCTCCTTCCTCGGAAGACAGAGTCGCCGTCCATGGTGAGGTTGACGGCGCCGTTGCCGCCGATGTAGAAGCCGCCTTGCTGGTAGAACTGGGCGGTATTGTGCATAGTGATGTCCGTGACGCTGCCGGCGGCGCTCGATAAGGTCGAGATGGCGCCGCCCGCCGTGCTGCTATAGGAGGAGACCAAGTAGGCATTGCCGGACATTTCGATGACCGCCTTGGCGCCGGCGACGGTCCCGGTCTGGGTATTGCGTCCCCCTCCCAGAGAAAGAGTTCCGCCGGTCATGATGAGCCTTCCGTCGACGTCGGCCGGTCCGTTAGCCCCTGCGATATACAGGGTGCTGGCGGCGTTGAGGGCGCCGGATTCGATTTTCAGGGTGGCCGTATCGGTGCTGGAGGCTGTGCCGATTTGAATCGCGCTGTACACGCCTGAAGCAGTCGCTTGGACGGTGTATATTGAACTCGAGCCGCCGTTGAAATCGACGGTCCCCTCGCGGACGACGAAGTTTCCTCTGCTCACGATGTTGGTGGCGCCGGCATTGCCGAAAGCTACTGTGCCGAGGCCTCGTTTTTCATAAACCGTCGAGTCGTTTGTCGCATTGAGGATCCCCGTGCTGCTCACGGTGCGACCGGAGGCGACGTTCCAGACGTTGGTGCCGGCGGCGCTGAGCGTGATTCCGGCACCGATGGAAAGATCCTTCGTGGCGGATGACAGGTCGATGCCGCTGCTCAGGGAGAAGGCGTTTCCGCCGATCGAGACGTTGTCGGCCGGATCGACGACCCGAATGGTGGCCAGAGTAAGCCCGCTGATGTTGTTGGTGGTCGAAAGATGGGCGGTGCTGTCGCTGTTGAAGACGACCGTGTCCGTCGAACCGCCGGGAACGCCCGCGGACCAGTTTCCGGACGTATTCCAATCGGCGGAAGTAGTGCCATGCCAAATGGTGATAGTTTCGGCCTGAACGTCCTGGAATGCAAAGACCAGTAATGTCACGGTCAGTAGGAAAGCGTACTTTTTCATAGGTCTATTCTCCTCGGATTCAATCCAAACATGCATGTCTCGAAACGGCAGTATTCATATCGCGGATCGCGCAACAAAAAGAAATAAACTTGTACAACAACGTTCGGCACCTCATTCATCGTGAAATCTTCAGCGGTTCAGCCGTTGCCGGGCCAAAGGTTTTTTCGCGGAAAACCGGATCGAAGCTGGTTCCTGAAAGAAAACAGTCGATCATTTGACAACGTTGTGATGCGAGAAACTCGTCAAATAAAGAGACTCTGCAAATGAATCCCAACCTGGATGAACAAGGTCGAGCGATCCAGCGTCTGCCGGCCGGGACGATTGCAGCAATGTCTTAAGAAACGCTACCTCGGAGAATAAATGAGTCGAAAAAATGAAGTGAATCACTCCAACGGAAAAAGCCTGGGACACCACACCATCCCCGGCGATCGGCCATTCCCATTGTTGTCTCTATTATGATAAACCTGAAAATATAAATCATTACAAAATAATCCAAAACTATTGGCATTTTGGCTACTCATTGCGGTCCAAGAGGAATCTTTGCTTGATTTCTCGGAATCCTCCGTGGTAAAAAGGAAAGAGAGAGGGCGCGGGGAAGTTCCTGCAAATGAAAGGTGAGAGCCGTGCGAATTCCAATCGATTCCATCAG
Source organism: Pirellulales bacterium (assembly GCA_016936015.1). Classification (GTDB taxonomy): domain Bacteria; phylum Planctomycetota; class Planctomycetia; order Pirellulales; family Thermoguttaceae; genus JAFGPV01. The sequence continues at coordinate 28,665 of JAFGPV010000071.1, read as the reverse complement.
GTTATGCCCTTGGCAAGTTTGCTTGGACGTCCTGCGAATTACCGTTCTCCTGTCCCTTGCCTTTCTCGTTGTGATGTCGCCAACGTCCGCGACCTTTGGCACTAACTTTAGCTCCGTGCCGGGCGAGGTCCTCAGCTATGAGCCTTCTCCCGACTGGTGGGACTTGTTGTGGAACAACGAGGTCTATATCTCCTCGCCGGCCATCGTCGTGATGCCCAACGGCGATTACATTGCAGCGCACGACTTGTTCGGCGGCGGCTCGGGATGCGATAGTTCGGGTACGACCAAGGTCTTTTACTCATCCAACAAGGGAGCGACCTGGACCCAAAAAACCACATTATCGGACACGGAACGCGCCAGCCTGTTTGTTTACGACGGCGACCTGTATCTGTTCGGTTACAGCAAGGACGACGGCAATATTATTGTCCGCAAGTCCACCAACAACGGCGCCTCATGGACGACGCCCTCCAGTTCGACCACCGGCCTGATCCGCTCCGGCGGCTACGGCGGCTCGCCCTGCCGGCCCGTGGTTTACAATAACCGCATCTGGGTCGCCCAGTCGAACCGGTTCATGTCCGCACCGATCGGTTCCGATCTGCTTAATTCCAGTTCTTGGACCCGCTCCGGCGGCGTCACCACCAGCGATGAATGGCTCGACGGCGAATTCACCTGGTGGACCGAGGGCCAGATCGTCGCCTCGCCGCTTACCGGCGTCGTAGTCATGCCCAAGATCGACGGCCTGCCCTACACGGGCTTGATCCATTCGACGACTCCCGGCGGAGTCGAGTTCAATCCGGACACCGATTTCGTCTCCTTGCCGGGCGCGGAAAAAAAGTTCGGCGCCACCTACGACCCGGTGTCCCAGAAGTTTTACGTCCTCTCCAATCCCGTCCTGCCGGCCCATGCCGGGGAGACTACTCCCCAGTTGACCCGGACGACCGCGGCGGTGCTGTCGTCGAAGGATTGCCGTCACTGGGACGTGGAGCAGATATTTTTATTCACCACACACATCGACAACGGGAGCTGGGGCGAGGCGTTCCAGTATTTCAATTTCGACTTCGACGGCGACGACATGGTCATCGCCTCGCGGACCGCCTTCGATGTCGGCGACGAAAAGCCTCCCCGCGGGCACGACTCCAACCTGCTGACCTTCCATAAAATCGAGGACTTCCGCACCATCGAGCCTGAGCATTATCTCGTGGCCGACACTTCCAACAATCAGGTGCTGCGCTACGAAGTCACCCAACACGCGGACGCGCCTCTGGGCAAGTTCACTTTGGGAACCACCTTCAGCGGCGCGGCGCTCAACCATCCCGACAACCTGGCCCAGGACGCCAACGGCGACGTTTATATCCACGAACAGGGCGGCCGGATCCTCCGTTTCGACGCCTTGGGCAATTTCATCTCCGTCGTCGCTTCCTCGCCCGTCCCGTTCCAGGGCGCCAATTTGGACATCGACCAGCCGGCCTACGGCGAACGTACGTGGATCGCCACCGACTCGGACGATTGGACCGACACGACCAAGTGGTACTACTGGGGCCGGGCCGATACGAACTACGAGGTCGCCACTTTCGGCAGCGCCATCGGCGCCGCCAGCACGGTAACGCTGGATGAAGCGTACACGGTGAAGGGCCTTCGTTTCCGCAATTCGGCCAAATATACGCTCGCCGGCGCCGGATCGCTCGCACTCCAGGCGGAATCGGGCAACGCGCTGATCGACGTGCAGCAGGGCAGTCACGACCTTCAACTTCCCGTCACGCTCGGCAGCCACACCGACGCCAACGCCGTCGGAACGACGTCGCTGCGGTTTAAACATAAGTTGGATTTAAACGGTAAAAAGTTATCTCTCGGCGGATTGGGCTATTTCTATATCGATCAGCAATTCGTCATGCACAACGGAACCTTGGTCCTGGACGGTCAGACTCCTCTTGTTTTCACCAGCGGATCCACGCCGACGCTCGACGGCAACCTACAATTTGTCCCCAGCGGCAGTTTGGTGCTGGAAGCCGGCCACAGCTACAACCTGATCGACGGCAACTCTTATTTCGGCAGCGAAACGTTCGACAACGTGCAACTGATCGATCTGAGCGCCAGGTATTGGGACGCCAGCACCGCTTCCGGACTCCAGTCGGGCAACGGCGCCTGGAGCACCAGCCAGCCCCAATGGTCGCTCTCCAGCGAGGGCACCTCCCCGCTCCAGGCATGGTCGCTGACCGGCCTGGCCTGGGACGCCTCGGATCTTTACACCTCCGGCATCGTGTCGCTGACCTCTACGCCCGATTACAACATCGACGCCTGCTTCAACGCCTCCGGAACCTCCGCGATTACGGTTTCGGGCGTCGTCTCCGCTCATGCGATGTTCATCAACAGCGGAACTTATACGTTTACCAGCGCCAACGCCAGTTCGAAAATCAACCTCATCTCCGGCGCCGTCACCGTCAACACCCACAACAACTACCTGAACGCCATCCTCACGGGCAACGCCGGCCTGATCAAGGAGGGAGGATACGAATTGACCCTCGGGGGGAGCTACGGGAACGATTACACCGGCACTACCTGCGTCAACAACGGCGAGTTGATCCTGGACAAGACCTTGGGGTACGCCATCCCGAGCAACATCACCATGACCAACTCGAGCACCACCAATTACACCATCGTCCGGCTGAACCGGTCCAACCAGGTCAATTCGTCGGCCGTGTTGACCATTGTCGGCCCGACCGACACCCGAGCGCGGATGTTTAAACTGCTGGGCCACACCCAGGAACTGGCCGGCATCTCCGATTCCACCGGCACGGGATTTATCTGCAACGCCTATATGGAATCCGGCGACGACGACGTCGGCGAACTGATCGTCAATAATTCGCAAAATTTCTCCTACAACGGTTCCCTGCGCGACAGTCACTCCAGCATCACCAACCGGAAATTCAAATTGACCAAACGGGGCGCCGGCACCTTGACCCTCCTCGGTTCGGGCTCGGGCGCCTATTCGGGAGGACTCCGGGTTGAAAACGGAGTCCTCGACTACAGCGGGGGCATCCTGCCGGCCTGCGATTATACCATCACCGGCGGCACGCTGAACGTCGGAACCCTGAACCAGACCGTCGGGACCTTCCAGATCACCGGCGGCACGGTCAACGGCACAGGCACCTTGACCAGCGCCTCTCCCTACGATCTCCAAGCCGGCACAATCAACGCCGTCCTCGGCGGCAACGCACCCCTGATGAAAACCGGCTCGGGGACGGTCTCCTTGACCGGCGGACTGCCCGGCGGAAATTTCACGATCTCCAACGGCGTCTTGGACCTCAACAATCTTTCTAAAACAATCGGCGCCTTCCAAATCACCGGCGGCACGGTCAACGGCAGCGGCGCCCTGACCAGCAACGCCGCCTTCGACGTCCAGGCAGGCGCGGTCAATGTCCGCCTTGCCGGCTCGCTGGGCCTGACCAAATCCGGCTCCGGCACGGCCACTCTGGGCGGCAACGTCTCGAACATCTATTCCGGCACCACCTCGATCGTCAATGGCGCGCTCCTTCTGTCGAAAACCACCGGTCCCGCCGTGCCCGGCAACGTCGTCCTCGATTCCTCAAACGCCTACGTCACGATTATTCTCCAGAATAACGACCAACTGGCGTCCTCTTCCCTGGTCACCTTCGCCGGAAACGCATACAACTCTTACCTTCGGCTGCAAGGCCATTCGCAAACCGTCGCCGGCATCCCTTCCGATTCGCCTTACGCCATTATCGAAAACACCCGATCGGAATCCGGCTTTGAGGGGACCGTCGGCGTCTTGACGGTCAATAATTCCCAGAATTGCTCCTACGCGGGCTGGATCCGTGATCATCGGAATTCGTCCGAGGGAACCGGCCAACTCAAGCTGGTCAAAAACGGCGGCGGAATCCTGACGCTCATCGGCGAAAATACCGGAAAATACACCGGCGGACTGGAAGTCAAGAATGGAACTCTCAATTACAGCGGCGGCGTCCTGCCGGGTTTGACGTACGGCAATTACTGCCCCTATGCCGTCAGCGGCGGAATCTTGAATATCGGATCGCTCTCGCAAACGATTGGTACCTTCCAGATCACCGGCGGTTTGGTCACCGGCTCGGGGACCTTGACGAGCAATTCGCTCTATGACCTCCAGGCCGGAATGGTCAACGCCGTCCTCGGCGGCACGGCCCCTCTCATGAAAACCGGTCCGGGGACGGTCTCCCTGACCGGCGGGTTGCCCGGCGGAAACTACTCGATTTTCAACGGCGTGCTCAACTTGAGCGGACTCTCCCAGTCGATCGGAACTTTCCAGATCACCGGCGGCGTGGTCGCCGGCTCGGGAGCCTTGACCAGTAGTTCGCTCTACGACCTCCAAGCCGGCACGGTCCAACTCGCGCTCGGCGGTACGGCTCCCCTGACGAAAACCGGCTCGGGGACGGTTTCCCTGACCGGCGGACTCCCCGGCGGAAATTACTCGATTTTCAGCGGCACGCTCAACCTGAATGGACTCTCGCAGTCGATCGGAACTTTCCAACTTCTCGGCGGCACGGTCACCGGGTCGGGCACGCTCACCAGCGAAGCCCCCTTTGACGTCCAGAACGGCGCGGTAAACATCGGCCTTGCCGGTACGCTGGGCCTGACGAAAGCCGGCTCCGGTACGGTTACCCTCGGCGGCAACGTCGCCAATAACTATTTCGGTCCGACCACCCTTGAAAACGGCACGCTCGTCCTCTCGAAAGCCGTCGGCCCCGCCGTGCTCGGCAACGTTGTTTTTAATGGTCCCTCCGCCCTGAATATCACGGGTTCCAACCAGATTTCCGCCGCCTCCGTCCTGAACTTCATCGATGTCGACGATTGGATGACGCTCAGACTGTACGGCAACACCCTGACCGTGGCCGGCATTCGGTGCGATTATCCGTCGGGGAACTATTGCGCAGTCATCCGCAACACCGAAGGAGAGACGGGCTACGGCAACGGAACCCTGATTCTCGACACGCCCGCCGGCACCGATTACACCTTCCACGGACGCTTCTATGACGGAAACAGCGGAAAGCTCGCCATCACGAAACGCGGTCCCGGCATCCAGCGGATGGTCGGTTCCTTCACCGGCGGCTACACTGGCGGACTGCGGATTGAAGACGGCCTGCTCGATTACGAAGGAACCATGCCCGAGAATTGCGATTACACCGTTACCGGCGGCACGCTGGACATCGGAAATAACGTCAGTTCCATCGGCGTCTTTCAGATCACCGGAGGCACGGTGGAAGGTGCGGGCATGCTTACGAGCAGCGCTCCCTATGACGTTCGCGGCGGCGCGGTCGATGCTGTTCTGGCCGGCGACGTGGGATTGAATAAGACGGGAACCGCAACGGCCTTCTTGACGGACGCCAACCTCTACACCGGCACGACTACGATCGGCGCGGGAACCCTCGCCTTGGCCGGCGAAGGGCAGATTAGTCCTTTCTCGCCAATTGTCAACAATGCAACCTTCCTGATCGCCGATGGCGTCGCCCCCCACACCGTAGGCTCGATCACCGGCTCCGGAACCACCCGACTTCTGGGCAACGACGCTCAGCTGATCGCCACCAGCATCGTACAAGGCACGTTGATCATCGGCTCCGGCGGAGACGGCATGCCCGCTTCCGCGTCGTCGCCCGTCGTACCCGAGCCGAGCGTCTGGACGCTCTTGCTGATCGCCCTGATCGGTTTTCGTTTTTATGGGATCAAGCGTGCTGCTCCTCCTTGAATCAATTGCGAAATCAGGCATTCTGCGAGCCGAACCTCTCAGTTGTGTTATTGCCGGTCCGTCTTTTTACCCGGCATTTTCAATTGTCCCTTCCGCGGCCATGAATTCCTGCAGAATCGCGTCATGGCCCGGGCAATGGTTGCCCTGGTTTGTATTGGTCCCCATGATTGATAGAGCATTCCAAGCAGGAATAACCGGCTTGGCGCCGTGACGGCGAATTTCCACAGAGGCGAGGAATGCGGCAGGACGATGTTCGCCTTAAGGCTTCTTCTCGTCTTTCTGTGGCGTGCCGGTTGGTTTGTCCGCTGAACTTTTCATACCGGGGAGAATCCTCTTTTCGGCGGAGCGAATGGTTACGGGCCCCAACAGGCCGGAAGGGAGTGGAGGACCGGTCCAGGTCCTGGTTGTAGTGGAGGTGACACGCTTGGTTGCACCGGGCAAGTCGTCGCCCAAGAGTCGATTCAACCAGGTGTTGACGATTTCGATCTCCAGCAAGTTTTTGCCCGGTCGGGCTGAGGCGGCGATGTCGATCCGGTAAGGCGGTTTCCAGAGGGTGGCGATTTCACGGCCGCCCAGCTTTACCCGGGCGATCGACCGGACATCGCCAAGATCGAGTTGGAGCGGCTGTGAGACGGCAGGCAACTGAAAGGTCTTTCGATACACGGCCGCTCCACTGTAGAAGCGAATACCTTCTTCCGTCCGCTTCGTCCAGTCTTCCAACGCGGCAAACGTCACCGGATGATCGGGACCGCCGTTTTTCGGGTCGAAAGTCACTTCCCACGGGCCGTCAAGTTGGACGGGTTCGGGGATGGCGGCGACTTCCACAGCACCCGTCGCACCGGTGGCCGTCGTCCAGGCGTAGCGGCCGGGCCGATGGACGAGGGCCTCGATGCGGCCCTGCGGATTGAGGGACAGTTCGATCGGCGGGTCGGCGGCGGCTTCGGGATCGGCTGTGGTCCCATCGTAGAGCGGTTGGCCGTTGCGGGAGAGTTGGACGATCCGGCCGTCGTCGGCCGGTTCGCGGAAGACGACAAAGACCGAGGTCGTAGGACCGAAGTGGATCGGCACTTGCACACGGCCGTTCTCGCATTGGTAAACGGCGGCTCGCTGGCGGTGGTTGGTTTCCGGCCACCAGAGTTCCGGGGCGCGGTTCTTGACACGGAAGGAAATAATCTCCATGCGGGGTGCAGACTGCTGGTTGGCCAGGAAATAGATATCGGTGTCGCGGTCGCAGCGGTGTTTCCAGAGGATGCCGGGCGGAGCGATCACGTCCGGGGGTGCGTTGAGGCGATCGAGTGTCGTCTGAAGGGTCGTCTCCTCGATGATTTTCTTCTTGCCCCACAAGGCCGCGGCGAGTTTTTGCACTTCGGCGTCGCAGGCCGGATAGTTTTGCAGACTGGGCGAGCGCTGCGGCGGTGTTCCGAGAACGACGCCGCCCGCGGCGGCCAATTCCTCCAGTTTCTTCAAGAGGGCGGGGCGCATCGTGTCGCCGGGAGGCAGCACGAGGAGCCGGTAGGACGTGCCGTCGGGCAGCACGAACCGGCCGTCTTCGACATGCAGGCGGTTTTCGATGGCATCGGCGTTGATGTAATCGAAATCGTAGCCGGGGGGCAGCGCCGGCTGGCGTTGGCCGGTCATTTTCGGCGCGTCTTCGCCGATGAAGTAGGCAACGTCGGACACGGGTTTGCCGGCCTGAAGCATCACCGAGCAGCGGCGCTGGTAGTCGATCCAGGGGCGGGTGTAGTCGAACCAGGTATTGTTGCGATTGAACTCGGTGCCGAACCAGGCGTTGACGCCCGGCCGGCGGTCGTCCCACGGCTGATGAATATAGACGTGCAGCACAAACTGGTTGATTCCTTCGCAGAACGCCCAGTCGCCTCGGGCTTTCAGCGTGGCGGGCGTGTTGCGGAAGGCGGGCCCGCCGGTGAACGCCTCGGCCCAGACGACGGGGATGCCGTAGAGGTGCGCCGCGGAGGCCGCGTCGCGCAGCTCGATGCTGCCCAGATCGCCGTCCGCCCAGAACTCGCCGCTGATCTCGTCGCAGGAGCCGCCATACAGCAGAAACTCGCCGGGGAATCCCCAGTGTCCGTAGTTCTCGAGCCACATTTTTAGCCCGTGCGCATGGCAGAGATCGCGGAGTCCGCCCACGTAATCGTGCGCGACGCGGTCGGCCACCATCCGCCGCACATCCCAGAGAAACCGGTCCGATTGGTCGGCGCCGCTGACGATGCGGCCCGTCAGCACGGGCAGATAGGGGAGCGGATCGTAACCGTAACGGCGCTGGAAATCGGCGGCAAAATCATCGGTCCAGTTTTCCGGCCCCGTCTCATAGCTGTCGGCCACGACGTGTTTCAGCGAGCGTCGCTGGTCTGGGGGCATCCGTTTGAGGAGTTTGCCGACGTAGGCGTCGAAATGCGACTTCAGCGCGGTGCGGCTCATCTTGTCGACTTCGAGACCCGTCGCTTCCGGCGGGGCGGGTGCGTTCTTTGTCCCGGTCGGCACCATTACCGCTCGAAGCACGGTCCACTCCCCCTCGGGCACGTCCCAGCGAAGCACGCCGTCGGGAGTCATCTTGTGGGAGATGTTGCGCACGGCGCGAGGATCCACCATGAGTTCCTGCCGATCAGGCTCGACGGGAGCGGGCCAGGTATAGAAATCGAAGGGCGGCTGCGGATCCTGAAACATCTTGACGAGCGATTTCTCGGCGATGTTCTCGACGCGCGCGGCGGAGGAAAGCCGGACTTCGCCGAGTTCGCAGGCGGCCGAGAAAATAAGCCGGAAGAACTTGGCCGACGTGGGCGGCAGCGACACGACGATCGGCGCCAATGGTACCGGCCCGACGCTCAACTCCGGATTGTGGCGGTCGATTGGGAACTTCTTTACCGTTCGATACGAGATCCCGTCGTCGGAGGCCTGTAGTTCCGCCGCGATGCGCACCGGCTTGAGCGGATGGACCGTTACGCTGCGGGCTGTCCATGCCGACGGCGTCTGGAACGAGATGGACGTCGGCGTGCGGGTCGTGATTGTCGCGTTGTCGTTTTCTCCGGCCGGCGTAGGGAAGGCGAGCACGGCGATGTCCTGAAAATCGCCCTGGGGCGCGGGCAAATTGCCTTCGAAACGTTGTGGCCCTTTCACGTTAAGCTCCGGCAGTGCGACGTAGCGCATCGCCTGATTCGGCTTGATCCACGGGCCGCCGGACTGGCTCCAGCCGGGGCAGTTGAAGAGACCGATGTCGACGCCAATGCGCCCCCCTTCGCGCACCGCGTGTTCGATGAGTTGCCACCACGGCTCCGTCAGCGCTTTCACGTCGCCGCCGCCGATAATGCCGATATAGCCTTCACCAATGCCGATGCGCCGCATCGCTTCGAGGTCGTGCGTGATACCTTCCCGGGAGATATGACCGTCGATCCAGTACCAGTAGCAGCGCGGCTTCGTGTGTTCGGGCGGATTGGCAAACCGGTCGGCGAGTTCGTCGGCAACCGAAGCGGCCGTGAGGGCGAAAAACGGGAGCAGCCAGAGGATCCGGAGCAGGGGGATCATCATCAGATTCTTCCAGTGGGGCGGGGGTGGGAATATTAAGCCGGATTATTCCTAAGGATCATCCTGACGGGCATCATCGACGGATAGTCGGCGCAGGATCTCCGTCATGTTCCAAGCAACCTAGATTCTTTGCTGCGCTCCGAATGACGGTATGGATGACCGTTATGATCTGCGCGACCGTTTACGGCTTGCTCGCGGGGGCTTGTTGGGGAATAAATCGGGTGGAGGAATCCGGCCAGCGGGGATCCATCTCCCAGAGGGTTTGTTTGAGGGCTTGGATCAACCGCAGGGTCTCGGTCTCGGCGCGGTAATAGCCCGCGTAAATTCGCTCCATGGGCGTGCCTGCGCCGGTTTTCCTATCAATTGATCCCACATCGCGGACGAAGTCCGTCAACAGCGGAGTGTCAAGTTTTTTGAGGCTCTGGTTGATATCGCCGCCTGCCGTCCAATTCCACCAACTTTTATAGCCCGTAATGACATGCCACCGATCCAGCCAGGAAACGAATTCCTCCAAAGGTTGGAAGAGAGGCTGATTCTTGTCGGCTGCTTGGATGAAGTCCAGGCAGGCCGCCTTGAGACGGAGCATGACGTAAAGATCGCTCAAGAAGCGGTTAGCGTCGCCGAAGAGCAGTCCCTTGAGCGGCCCAGGTTCGAGTCTGGCCTTGACCAGGGGCGCCAGTTCGGCGGCGGATTGCAGCATGGCTTCCCTGTCCAGGCCGGCGAGCGCTTTCCATGCGGAGACGATCCGTTTGCCTTGCCCTTGAACCAAGTCGTCGGCGAAGAGGACGTAATCCTGGTCGGTCAGCGGGAGTCCTTTGGCGCCTTGGGCGAAGGCGAACGTGCCCGGCAACTGAATACAGTGGGTCTGGGCGTTGGCCTGCGCTCCCCGGGGAGCCAGAGTGCGGCCGGCCTGATAGGGATCGACGCCGGCACGAGGTCCGAAATTGGTCATCGGAAAGTTCGGTTCCCCTTCGATGGCGCCGTAGTGGAAATGGATGACTTTCGATTCCAATCCCAGTTTCTGGGCGTATTCCAATCCCCGGGCGAGTCCCCAGGGTTCGAGATTTTTTTCTTTGAGCAGGCCCAGAGTTTCGAGGAACTCCGGTTCGGTTCCCCAGGCAAATTCCCCCGTGGCGTGGTATCGGCCGTATGCTTGCCAGCCGACCCAAGACCAGTAGATCAGCTCGATTGCCCCCGGGCGAAGCCGATCGAGCAACCGCCGGTGGCGGATCAGCAGATCGACGAATTCCTGGTTGGTGGAATTCGGATATCCGCCCGGGTCGCTGTCGATGATGACTACGCCGTCCATTTCGGCCAGGGGTTTGAGCAACGACTCGCACCGGGCCATCATGGCGTCCATGGCCTGGGAATCGGCCGGATTGACGTTGATAAAGGAGCCGTAATAGGACCGCTTCTCGAAGGTTGTCAACCGGGCGTAGGCGTCGTTGGCGACCAGGTTCGGGCAGAGAACGATCCAAACCTTCATGCCGAACTCGCGATGCGCCATGTCGATCACCCGGCGGTGCTGCTCCAGTTTGGCCTGGTCGCTGGGCATCAAGGGATGGGGCATCGTTTCCAGGAGCGGCCAGATGGAAACCAGATTGTATCCCAGGCGGTGCAAACCGTCGAGATATCCGCGCCAATTGTCGTCGGTCCAGGTTCGTGCCGCATAAGGATGGTTATAAACCCAGGCCTGATGCACGTACATGCCGATGAGTTTCTTGTCGTCGGGAGGATCGGCGGTTTCTATGCCGGAGAGTCCGCCCGGGAAGAGCGATCCGGCTCCCGCGGCGGCAAGCAGTTCCATGAATGTGCGACGATGCATAAGAATTTCTCGGATGCGACAGGGGAATCAAGTGGAATCAAGATAGTTGCATCATGCTTCTTCCGGCTATCGGTGTCAACCCGCCACGGGGGATTTTGGCGAATCGCGGAACGGTTTTTGGACGATGCCGTTACCGGTGAAGACTGACTACAAAAAGCGACTTGACTTGGCCCTTAGGCCGTTTTAGATTAGGGATATCCAGCGATTGCGGTGAATTCCGATGCTCCAAAACCGACGTGTCATTCTGCTCTTGGATACGACAAATCCGCATCTGCGTAAGATTGCGTTGGGTGTGGCCACTTATTCCCACCTGCACGGGAACTGGAATTTCCACCTGGTGCAGGTTCCGGTCGAAAACCTCTCTTATCTGACATATGATCCGCTGGAAAACCTGCCCGGCCTTCGTCGGGGTCAGGCGGATGGGATGATCGCCTATTGCTTCAACCGGAAGGTGGCCCGGGCAGTCCACAGACTGAAAATGCCCGTGGTGGGAATCGAAGCCGAGTACGGCTGGGGCGATCCCCGGTGGAATATTCCCTTCTTTTGCACCGACAATGAAGCCATCGGGCAACTGGGCGCCCAGGAATTGATCGAACGGGGATTGAAGCGGTTGGCCTTCTGTGGGATTCCCTCCTCGCGGGTAACCGGTTGGTCCGAACAGCGTCAATTGGCGTTTGAGAACTATGCGCGGGAGGCCGGCGTCCCGTGCTCCGTTTTCCCGGCTGATTCCTTGCCCGGCGGCAGTGCCGTCCGAATGCACAAGCAATTATCGGCATGGCTAAAGTCGCTGCAAAAGCCCGTAGGATTGATGGCCTGTTATGACGTTCGCGCCCGCCACGTGTTGACCGCGTGTTGGGAATTGGGCCTGCCGGTTCCCGAGGAGGTGGCGGTCCTCGGCGTGGACAACGACGAGTTGGTGTGCGAATTGACCAGTCCGACGCTCAGCAGCATCGAGCAGGGGTCGCGGACGATCGGCTATCAGGCCGCCGTGCTGCTGGACGAGTTGATGGCTGGCCGGAAGGCGGAACGGTTGAAGTACGTCATCCCGCCTGAGGGAGTGGTGACGCGGCGGTCGAGCGACGCCCTGGCGATCGAGGATCCGGACGTGGCCGTGGCGCTGCGGTTCATCCGCCAATATGCCTGCGAGGGGATCCAGGTCCGGAACGTGGTGCGGGCGGTGGCCATTTCGCGTTCGGCGCTGGCGGCCCGATTCAAGGCGGTGACGGGGCGGACGATCCACGCGGAAATCCAACGGGTGCAGATCGAACGTGCCCGGCAACTGATCGTGGCGACGGACCTGCCGCTGAATCAGGTGGCCCGGCAGGCGGGATTCCACTATCTCCAGCACTTGATTACCATCTTTCGCCGTCACACCGGCATGACTCCGGGCGAGTACCGCATCCGGTCGCAACAAGGCATCCCCCGCAGTCGGTCAAGCGAAGTCTGATCGGCGGGTCCCACCGGCCTGGCCGGCACCAGAATCTATTTGGCGGCGGTTTCTGGAACTGTTTCCAAGTTGCCCCGGCGCAACCAATACTCTCCGATCTCTTCCAGTGTTTTATCCTTCGTTTCCGGAATGACCAGCCAGACAAACAGGGAACACGTCAGACAGACGCCCGAAAAGATCAAAAAGGCGCCGCCCGGATTGCCGAACCTACCGCTGAACAGACGCAGGATCTTGGGGAAGTAGAGCATGGTGACGTAGGAGGAGGCGAACATCGCGCAAGTCGCCAGCGACATCGCTTTTCCGCGAACGCGGTTGGGAAAGATCTCTGAGAGCACGACCCAACTCAGGGGGGCAAGCGTTAAGGTGAAGGCCCCGGTGGGAACGAGCATCGCCGCCAAGGTGATAATCGGCGGAAAACTGTAACTATAGCTAAGGAACATCAGCAAATGTCCGAAAGCCATGCCGATCGTACCGCAAATCAGGATCGCGCGGCGGCCGAACAGCCGCGTCAATCCGAAGGCAATCACGGTGCAAAGGGTAATCCAACTGCCGATGTAAACGCTGTTGAGAATGGCATCCGGAGCATTCTTGATGCCCGCTTCTTTGAAAAGTTTGGGAGCATAGATGATAATCATATTAACGCCGTTGATTTGGGAAAAGACCATCAGAAGAATTCCGATGACCAGGGCCATGCGGATGCCGGGCCGCAGCAATTCAGCAAATCCACCGGTCTCTTCGCCCAATTCGGCTTGGATTTCTCTTAACTCTTTTTCGGCTTGTGATCGACCATTGATCTTTGCCAGCACCGCCAAGGCCGCGGGGTAACGGGTCATAGCGGCCAACCAGCGGGGACTTTCTGGAATAAACAGTAATCCCATCATCAAGCATGCAACGGGGATGCCTTGGGTGGCAAACATCCATCGCCAATGCCCGCCATGAGAGAGCAGGTAGGTCACGTAAATTGACAGCGACAGGCCGATGACGATGGCCAATTGATTGACGATGACCAGCCGGCCCCGCAAGCGGGCGGGAGCGATTTCTGCGATGTACATGGGCGACACCGTCGAGGCCAGTCCGACGCCCATTCCACCTAAAAACCGCCACAGAATGAAATCGATTACTCCTTGCGCCGCCACGCAGCCGACGGTGGATATAAGGAATAAAAAGGAAGAAAGAATCAGCGTCCGTTTCCGGCCGAGACGGTCGGCCAACCACACGCCTGCCAGGGGGCCAAAGGGGCATCCAAGGACCGCGCTGGCGGTGACCGCTCCATACCAAAACGGCGTCAGGGCAAATTCTGTCTCGAGAAACATGACGGCCCCTGAAATCAACGAGAGATCATAGCCGAACAGGAAGCCGCCGACCGCGGCGACCAGCGTGATGAGATAAAGGTATCCCAAACTGGTTTTTCCCTCGTCAAACGACAGGGAATTTTCCGTATTCATCACGGCCTCTATTCGTTGGGGAGCTTCAGGGGATACGTTCCATAGCGCCGGGCGACATCGACATAGGCGAGGATGTTTTCCCCGGGAATGTCGTCGTGGAGGCTGTGGTCGGTGGCGAGGATGTATCCGCCGCCCGGCGCCGCAATCCGCAGGCACTCCAGGGCTTCGCGGCGGACGTCGTCGGGGGTGCCGGAGACCATGGTCGTCTTGTTGTTGATGTTCCCGATCGGGCAGATCCGGTCGCCGTAACGCCGTTTGACGGCGGCGAGTTCCATTCCGGCGGCCTTCTCAACCGGATGATAACCGTTGATTCCCGTGGCGACAAGGTCATCAAGCACTTCGTCGATCCTGCCGTCGTTGTGCATGATGACGGGGACGCCCAAACGCCGCATCGCGGCCACGATTTCTCCGTAGGGTTTCAGGAAGAACTGGCGGAGGTGCTTGGGAGACATGAGCAATCCCGAGCTTCCGCCCCAGTCGTCGGCGAGGTAAAAGGCGTCGATGGGACCGCACTGAACGGCGAACTCCGCTGCCCCCACGGCCCAGTCCACATAGGCGCGGCACATTTCGTGAATCAGGTCGGGATCCTCATAGAGCGTGGTCGAGAACGTTTCGGGATCCATCAAATACCAATAGAGCATGGTCAGGGGGCCGAGCACCGCCACCAGAACGGCCAATTCCTGCGGATTAGCCTGAACGGCGGTGCGAACCATCCGCCCTCGGTGTGGGGCTTGGGGATCAGGCATCCGATAGTTGCTCCAGTCCGCCCGAGACTTGATCGGAACGGCGGTTTGCGGCATGATCGGCCAACCGTGTTTCAGGTAGGTTACGCCCCATTCGTCCTGATAGTGCGAGCCGTCGGGATGGTTTTCCTCCTCGATGCCGCAAAATCCCCCCGCGAAGACCAGAAACCCGTCGAAACCCAGGATTGTCGCCATTTTTGCCTGGGTTTCGGGTTCGTAGAGGTCGGTGACATAACCCAAAAATTGTTGTTGCAAGCGGCGGCTTCCGACAAAGTCATAGACGGGAACACGGTCGGGAATTCCACATTGTAGTGCGGTCACAAAACGTTCGCGCGGCTTCATGCTGACCTCGTCCCTGTGAAATGAAAGATAGATCCCGAAAACCTATTTTAATGATCACCCGAGCGACTTGCCATTCTGCAAATTGCCAAAAAGCGTTCTCCGTTTGTACACCCCTCGCCGGTTGCATAAAACGGCCGCCGCCGGATTTTTGTCGAAACGGAGAATGATTTTTGGGCAAGATCGTAATGAAATGCCTACGACGGGCATTTAGAATAAAAAACGTGGAAAGCAGTACTCGGTGTATTGCTTGATGTTGTTGTTTTAGAATTCGTTGAACCTGTCATAAGAGGCACTTGTCAGGTCAACCTTGTGATTCACGTCGTGTTGAGGATTATCTTCCCGGATAGTATTCGCGACCGATACCCCAGAATCGATTAGCCGGAACAGAGAGGAGGCACTTTTACCAAACGCGCCGGAGGGCGAAAGGAACACGCCTTTAAGGAATTCGGCGGAACGTTAGGGACGACGGCGGTAAAAAGCTCGGAGGGACTGAAAAGGAAGCTGATGTATTTCGCTCCTTCTCGTCTCCGAGGAGAGGCCGATGTGGTTTATTATCCCGCTTCTTTTCACGTTAAGGAGTTTGTTATGAAAAAGTGTCGTGCACTTGAAATCCTGTTCCGAGCCGTCCCGGCGTTTTTTGCGCTGGCGGCACTAACGGCCGTTGTCCCGTCGGCCTTTGCGTTGGATTTGCTGTTCCAGGACAATTTCTATGTGGATACGGCGACTCTTGACGCGAACTACTACGTCACTGAACCCACTCGGCAATCGGGCTTTTATGCGGGTACGACCTACACCGGCTATATTTATCCCCCGGGGAATAGCCTGTTTGACGGCTGGACGGAGTATGGCTATAGCTTGCTGGGCGCCAACACGAATCCAGTAGACAGCACGCTCTGCCTGTCCATCACCGGCAATTACGGAGGCTGGCCGTTCCCCTTCCTGCTTGCCAACAATAATTGGAACGGCGCCATGGCCCAAGGGGGTATGACCATCAGTTTCGACATGAACATCAACGGACCCTATTGGGGCGGCATCGTCCTCGGGGCGGACAGCGATGTCGTTGGCGGCTTCCCCATCGAGGGCAATACGACCCCGCGTTTTGGCATTCAACTCGGCTACAATGTTGAGAACGGTCTTTACCTTGCCTGCGACAGCAGCGAGAGCGTATACGTTACGGGCGAAATTGGCGCCAACATCAACAACACCTGGCACCATTTCGACTTCGTCTGCACCGATCCGGGGGACGGTAATCCCTTCGATGGATCCGGCGCAACCAAGATCGATTGCTACCTCGACAGCTCCGCCACGCCCTTTTACAGCTACACCAAGACGGACGGTGGCTACGCCAACAACTACATTGGATTTCAAACCCTCACCAATGATCCCTTCTATACCGCTGCTACTCCAACTGATGAAAACCACAACGAGGGGGATTATTTTTGCAACTTCGACAATCTGACCATCTATGGCAACGCCCCCAATCAATGGAACCTTACGTACGGCGATACGTGGAATGATGGCTCACATTGGTCGCTGGGCGTGGTTCCCAATGCGGTCGGCGCTTATGTCCACTTTGGATCCTACACCACAACTCCTGAACCGATTTACGGCGGCATGATCACCTTGGATGCCAACGTAACCGTCGGCACCCTGGAGTTTAACAATGCGAATAGTTACATCATCATACCTTCGAGCACCGAAACGATCACATTCGACGGCGGGAGTTACAACGCGACCATCGACATCATGACCAGTGAAAGTACTCATACCATTTCCGCCGATATGGATCTTGCCAGCGATCTTGACATCCGGATTGCGTCTGCGGCTTATTTCAACATGGAAGGTTCCTTAACGGCCGCCTCCGCGAAAAACGTGAGCATCAACCAAGGAGGTGAACAGGGAACCATGGTGGCGATCGGCGGTCTCGCCCCGGGCGGCGCCGTCACCGTAAACGGCGGCGTTCTTGATATGTACCCCGGCTCAACTCTCGTTGCCACCAGCGTCTCCGGTGATGGCACATTGCGCCTCGAAACCAATGGTATTTTGGTCGGGCCGCCCGCCATCGATATCGGCGTCCTGGAGATCGTCTCCGGCGATTACACCGTGGGAACTCCCGTTGGAGGGAGCGGCAGCGAGTCGCTCGGCATTTCGATCGGGGTAGGCCAGGTGACCGGCTCCGGGTATTTCACCCTCAACGGCGGCACGCTGGTCAGCCGCAGTACGGGCAACATTTTCCCGGGAGGTCTTTCCCAATGCACCATCGCCTCGGGCGGCGGAGTGATCGACACCAATGGCCACAATTTGGCTATTTATCAAGTCCTCCAAGGCGACGGCGCTCTGACCATCACCGACTCCACTACGAGTCCCGGTGTCCTCTACATGTGTGTGGACAGTCCGGATTGGAGCGGTGGCATGAACGTCACCAACTCCGACTACACTGTTGTGGCCTATGGCGATGTACCCCAGGCTCTGGGAACAGGTCCGGTGAACATCGCCTCGGGCAGCAGTCTTACCTTCAGCGCCAGTACCAACGGCATGACCGTGGAGAACGACATCACGCTGAACGGACCGGGGACTTACCCCTTGGATCCCTATGGCGCTGCCTTGGCATTGCTGCCCGGCACCACCTGGATGACGGACACCAATTTCACCGGAACTCTGACCGTTCATAATGATCTGACCAGCGGCGAAGCCCCCGACGTGTGCGCCTGGATTACCTTGCCGATGGTGTTCAGCGGAAAAATTACCGACGGCGGCGGAGCGAACCCCGTCGGCGGAATACAGATCGGCAACGCGGAAGTCGTGGAGTATGCCGGGTGGCTCGGGAACGTTTATACGTTCTCCGGCTCGGACTCGAATGACTACCGCGGCGACACCGAAGTTCAAGGCGGGATGCTGCACTTGGCGAAAACCGACGGCGCTATCGCCATCCCCTCGGCGCATTTGTACATCGGCAAGTCCGGACTTGCGCACGCGGATGTGATCTTCGACGGCGACGATCAGGTGAATCCCGGTGTCATCGTGCACATGAGCAGCAGCGACGCCACGGGAAACTGGAGTTCTTTGACGATGATGGGCCATTCGCAGACCATCGGCGGTCTAAGAACCGATGAGAACAATTTGAACCTCCTCTGCAATTCGTTCTGGGATCCTGCGGACGGCACGGTTGGCACCCTGACCGTTAACTCCACCTCGCCCGATGATTACTTTCGAGGGATCATTCGCGATGGCTTTGGTGGTGTGCCGTCGACCGGCAAGTTCGCCTTGACAAAAGCCGGTTCCGGCACCCTGACGATCGCCAGTCTGACGGGTTACCTGGCCTACACCGGCCTGACGACGATCGAGGACGGCACGTTGAAGTTCCTAGCGTCCCACACGCTCAGCGGCGACTTCGTCCGGGGGACGACGACCTCCGGCACGCTGGCCGTGAGCGACACGGGCGGCGGCGGCACCACCTTGGTCCTTAACGGGCTGGTGGACCTTGGTGCGGCGACCATCGACGCCGGCGACTCCCTGATTGTCACCTCCGCGGCGAACATCATCGACGTCGTTACGGGAGAAACAGGCAGCACGCTGCAGGTGACCACCGGCGCGTCGCTGACCTCCTCCAGCATCACCGTGGGCACGTTGACTATCGGAGGAGCTCCGCCTGCCTCGGCCCCGTCAATGGCGCAGACCGTCGGCATGGCGCCGGTTCCCGAACCGAGCACCGTGATCCTGCTGGCCTTGGCCGGTTTGGGTGCGCTGGCGGCCGCCCGGCGGCGAAAGTAGAAAAAACCTTTCCCCTTCCGGCCCCCGGACGAATCGCCGGGGGCCGGTGGGAAGAAAGTTGCCTTTCGCTCCGCGAAAGTCGACTATTAAGGCTCATGAATGGTTGCAAAAAAAGGAATTGAATTCGGTCCCTTGGGGCACGCAAATCGTGAATCCTGATAAACGGTGAAACAACGCTTTTTTGAATTCTTCTCCAATGGAGGTAGCGCCGGCGTCCGGAGAACAGTGTTTGTCAGTTTGATAAGTTGATTGTCTGTTTCCGGCGCGTTCTTTTTGCGGCCTCCCGCATGACGCTTGGACTCCCGCCGACTTTCCGGGGGGAAATCCTTCGAGAAGCCTTTTCCCATGCGTCCGGCCGCGGTTTTTATTCCCCGAGCGCCACGCTTGATGGACGGAGTAAACGCTTGAACGTTCGGGTGCATGATGAGAGCGTGAAGAGGTTGTCAGTTTTTAATTTTCGTTGTTATTTTACAGAGGAGCATTTTATGATGAAGAATCTTCGAGGCCAAAAGAGTCTGTGCCTCTTGGCATGGGCAATATGCGCGATTGCCGTCATGGCAACCGTTGCGACTCCGACCATCCGAGCCGACATCATGCTGTTTCAGGATACGTTTGATGTCGGCGGCATCCAGTGCGACATTACCGAGAATATAGCCGCTGTAGGACGCCAGTCGGGAACGATCGTCGACAATTTGGGTCCGATTAATTATTGGACAACCGTATACTGGGGAAATGTTATTGGCGGCGCTTACCCTGACAGACTGTTAAACTATAATAATTACAGTGCTGCGCCCCTGATTAATTTCAACGGCTATTCCCAAAACGGATTGGCCGTTGACGTGGATGTGAACTGCTATAGCGATGTGTGGCACTCCATTACCATAGGTGATCTGGGTACCGACCTTTGGAGTGCAGCTCCCAATGTGACCCTGATCACGATGTATGACGCCGCAGGCAGTGGACTTGGCCTGTGGCAGCTCTTTGAAAACGGCTCATTGATAACCGGAGGCGCTTTGCCTGTTGATATCTCCAACCAAGCGTTCCATCACTATAAAGCGGTGCTTACCGATCCGACGACCGGAGACGCCGATCCCTTCAACGGCACTGGGCAGACCGATGTAGCCTATTACGTTGACGGGAGTCTGATCACCACGTATACCGCAGGTGCTGTCGGCGGTTTATCCAACGCTTATGTCCACCAGGCTGCTTGGGGCTGGTTCAACGAGTCGGACAATCTGACCGTCACTCAGATTCCCGAACCGAGCACCCTGGTTCTGTTGGCCCTGCCCGGCTTGGCCATTCTCTGGTTCAGGCTGCGGAAAAAATAGTTATTTACCGTTTTAACACAAGTCGAGTGCCATGTTCGCGACTCCGTCCTGGGCATGGCACTCGGCCCTTTTTCACCCGCTGGCGTAACGTATTCATGCCCGGGCGTTGCCCGTTGCCACAGACGCCTGCCACCGATGACACATCGTTTCCGCGAGATATCAAAATCAGGATGGCGTTTCATGATACGGCGGTTATCCGTGACGGGGCCGTGTTTACTATGCTTCTGGCCATCAAGTGCAATTGCGAAAGGTAAGACGCCGTCCGATCCATTATTAAACGCCATTTCACCGATCGGGATCTCCATCTGCCTTGCAGGACCGCCGACCGAGGCGATTCCATTCTTTCAGGCCTGCGGCTGCAACACGTATCAGCCCTGGGATCTGGGCTGGGGCCGGTGGCCGATACGCCTTGATCAGTGCTACGCCGACGCGGCCGCCAACTTCCAGCAGATGGAAAATGCGAGGTTCCAAACCAATGTCCCTGGCAGGCCTCGGCTTGGCTTGTCACCGACAAAAAACGAAGTTTGATTTGGATAACCAATGTCATGGCGATGAAGGTGTCGAAACGGGGAATGATTTTTGGTCAATATCGTAATGATAAGGGAGAGGTCGGCATTTAAAATAAATTAATGAAGATCGTGATGTGCAATCCAACGTCCGATTCCGGCTGCGAAAGAAGTAGTTTCTCTTTTGCCCCGAAAGGCGGGTTGTCTCCCCCGTTACTCCGGGGGTAAGATGTCTTGTGTTTTTTTCATGTTATTAATGATTAGTGAATCACCAACAATATTATTTTGAGACGAGAAATCTGTTTTGATGCGGTGATTTGAGGATTCCGATCCGGAATGAGTTGCCATGAACCGACAAGCGAATGCGTGGATCATGTTGGTTCTCTTGTCGCTCCGAGGCTTGCAGTTGATTGCCTCCGAGCCGTCGGGCGATCCTCAGGTATCGACAATCCAGTCCATCGGCATCTATAACGACCATGAGGGGATGTCCCCGGCGGATATTTCCTTCTTCAAAGCCTGCGGTTACAACACCTATCAGTGTTGGGACAAGGGTTGGATGCATGTGCCCTCCCGCCACGAGCAGTACTACGCCCAGACGGCGAAAGACATCCGCCGGATGCAGAGCGCAGGATTCAAAGTGTATGTCATTTTAAGCGTGAACCTGTGTCAAAATCTGACAAGCGACACGGAAGGAAACGGCGTCGATCCTTTCGATTCAGGATTCCGCGTCGACGCTTTCGATCCCAACGACGAGAAGTTGATGCGCGAACGATTGGCCTTCCTGACTGCGGCAGTCCATCAACTGAAGATGGCCGATGGCTTCACGGTTTTCGCAGCCGATCCGGGCGGCCATGAGCGCGCCGAGCCTGCGCAATTCACCGACGCGGTGAAAAAGATCGTCGCGATCATCGCCCGGGAAGCACCGCAGGCGGAGATCAACGTAAACCCGTGGTCCATTGCATCCTGGGACCATTTTCCCTCGCCTTTCGAGCTTCCGTTTTGGGAAAAAGAAACTCATTTATCTCGCAATTTGATTTCGCAGCCTGACATCTTGGAGACGCGCGTCGGCATCGAATTCCCAATGCACGACTACTATCGCTCGTTGACGCTGAAGTGCTATGCCGAAGCCGGCAAAAAACCTGAACTCTTTCCTAACGCCGAAGAAGTCCGCCGGCTGGAACAACGGGGCGTCAAACGGCTCTGGGGCTGGCCTTA
This sequence comes from Pirellulales bacterium, assembly GCA_016936015.1. GTDB lineage: Bacteria > Planctomycetota > Planctomycetia > Pirellulales > Thermoguttaceae > JAFGPV01. Next base: position 6,769 of record JAFGPV010000071.1, on the reverse strand, counting down.
TTTCTTAACGGACGAGTGTAACGACGGTTATAAACCCGGCACGGCGGGCCTCGCTCAGTCGGAAACGCGCTATCTCAAACAACTTATCGACAATGCCCGGCGACTGGGCCTCAACGGCATGATCGCCAATGTGATGGATGCCAATACTTTCGCCGAAAGTCTCAATTTGTACGCCTTCGGCCAGTTTTGTAAGGATCCGAAGGCGGCGCCGGAACGGGTGATCGACGAATTTGCCGGCTTCCTTTCCGAACCGAAAACCTCCGCCGCCTTGGGCACGGTTCTTCGTTTCATCGAGAACCACAGCACCTGGCAGGCCGGCCTGCCGCCGGCGCACCGGCTGCCGAACTTTGGCGTCGGGTTGTTGAAATCACCGCAAGACGCCTTGGATTTGCTGGCGAAGGTTCGCGTCCGTCGGGAGAGCGGTTTACCGATGGCGAAATCGCCGGCTGAGTATGTGTTGAAGCTCCAAGAGCGGCTGAAAATGTTGAAAAGAGAAATTGAAAAATAACGCCATGTTGCAATCCTTTTTCTCATTACTGAACGGCGAGCAGAGCGAGCGGATCGTCTGGACGGCCGACATTACCTACTGGATTGCCGGGCGGCAGCAGGCCGGCAAGGCGGATCCCCGATGGAATACGGAAGAGGGATATTTGCAGCTCCACGGCGAGTTGGGCATCATGCCGTATTACTATTACGAAAAGTTCTGGGCCGCCGAGCCGCGCTATGAGGACGGCATCATCGTCAACGAGTCGAAGGACGGCGGCAGGATCACCCGCCGTTTTTCCACGCCCGCGGGCGAACTCCGCGAAGAGAGCGTCCATTCGCCGCTGAGCTGCTCGACGGGCATTACGAAACACTTCGTGGAAAGCGAGCGCGACCTCGACGTGTTGTTGGAAATTGTGCGGCATCGCCGCCTGGTCCCGGCCAATCTGGACGATTGGCCGGACCGGCGCCGATTGTGGCAGAGGTACGATGGTTTGCCGTGCATCGGATTGCCCCGGTCTCCGCTGCCCGCCTGGATGGTGGAATGGGCCGGCGTGCAGAACGGCAGCTACTTTTTGGCGGACTGCCCTGAAAAATGTGCGGAGCTGTTTCGCTTGATGGAGGAACAAGAGGAACCGATCATCGAGGCCGTCTGCGATCTGGCTCCGCCGTTGGTCCATTTTCCCGACAACCTTTCGAGCGATTGTATGACCCGGCTCTACGACGACCATTTGGCAGGCGTTCATCAGCGGCGGATCGAACGGCTGCACGCCGCCGGCGTCAAGTGCGCGGTCCACCTCGACGGCACGGTCAAGGGACTGCTTCCAAAATTGATCGATTCCGGCTTCGACGCCATTGAAGCCTTGACGCCCAAGCCCGGCGGAGATCTCGATCCCGAGGAGATCCGCGAACTGGCCGCGGGCCGGTCGGTAATCCTCTGGGGAGGCGTGCCCGGCGTCATGTTCGCGCCGCCCTATACCTGGCGGCAGATGGAAGCCTACGTGCGGCGGCTCATAGGCTGCTGGGCGGGCCGGCCGTTCATCCTGGGCGTGGCCGACCAGGTGCCTCCCGACGGCGATATCGGTTTCTGCCGGAAGCTCGCCGAACTTATTCTTTCCCTGACTTGAACTGTAGAGGACTCCCCATGATGCCGTGTAGAAAACAACAATTTGCAGCCGTTCACGGCAAAAGCCAAAAGGAAGCGGTTTCGTGCAGCTTCCCGCGCCAAGGAGGCGACTTCGCCGAGTCCCTTGATGCGACCAGATGCCGCATCCGCTTCAGGTGCGCCGGCGTTTTGGGAGTTTTCCTTTTCGTGATGGGAGTCCTGGCCGCGGCGGCTCGGTCTGAAGGGATTCCGGAGGATTCAACGCTCCCACCGGTCAAACAACGCCTCGGATTCTATTTGCACACTTGCTGGAAGTACAAGTATCCCTTTGCCGTGCGAAGTTGGCAGCGGGAAGATTACGACAACATGTTTCACCTGCTGAAGCAATTCGGCTACAACACCGTGATGCTATGGCCCTGCACCGAGGCAATACCGCTCCCGATCTCGGAAGCCGATCGAAGGGCCCTGGCCCAATTCCGTCAAATCATCGAGGACGGGCAGAAGTGCGGATTAGAGACTTGGCTGGCAACCTGTCCCAATGTGGTTGCGAAACCGGAAATCGCCCGCGATCCCTGGATGCAACGAAGTCTTTGGCCGTACATGGAAATGGTGCGGATGGATGACCCGAAGAAAGCCGAGGCCTTCCTCACACATCGCGCAGCCCTGTTCGAAATCCTCAACAACGCTGACGCCTACGTGACCATCGACGGCGATCCGGGCGGTTATCCCGGGGCCAAGCCGGAGAATTTTCTCAAAATCTTCCAACACGACCGGGAAACGATCGACCGCGTAGGCACGCATCCAAAAACTCAAAAAGTGATCCCCTGGATCTGGGCCGGCTGGGGCAGAACCGAGCCGCTCTGGCAGGGCGATCTCACGCCGTATTCCCGGGCCGCCATGAAACTCTTGAAGCAACGCCTGCCCGAGCCGTGGCTGATCATGCCCGGCAGGAGCAATCGGAGCGGTTGGGCCAACGGACGGATTAATGTCGCGCTGGCCGAAGAGTTGGGATTGATCGACCGTTCGGTGCTGATGTGTTACGAGGCCGTTGAGTACGAGCCGACGCCGCCGGCGGGCGTTTTGCACTTCGACGACATCCGCCGGATCCTGAAGGAGGAAGACCGGAACCTGCCCCGGGCGGCCGGCGTGATGGCCAACGCACAACAACCGATCATGGTGTTGCCGAACATCTACTTTTTTGCCCGAGGCTCCCAGGACCCGAAATATCTCGATCAGCCCGACGAAAAAGTCCTGGCCGATCTGGCCGGACTGCTCGGGGGGCCGCCAGAGTTGCTGATTCCGGCGTGGTCCTGTTTGCGGCGGGGACTCGACCGGTTGCCCCCCGATCTTCCCGGAAAACTCCGCGCCGCGAAGTTGACGGGTCCCTTGGCGCCGTTTTTACCGGGCGGATCGGCCCGCTATCTGGAGATCCTCGCCCTCGAGGCGGAGACGCGGATTCGTCTGCTGCAAATCGTCCGTCAATCCCCTGAGACTCCCGAGGAAACCGTGGAATCCATTGCCGCGGGAACCGCCGCCCTGGTGAAATGGTGGAAGGAGAACCGTTATTGCGGTTTGGGCCTGGGGACGGAACCCTTCGGATTAAACTTTATTCATGGCGCTCTTTATGGGGAATTCAAGGCTTGGTGCATCCAGAACGCGGCCGATCCGCAGCAGATTGCTCCATTAGCCGTCCAAAAAATCGTATCGCAAAGAATATTACCCAAGCAATCGGCGGAAGATTGGATCCGCGAATTGCTGAAACGTTGAATTCAAGCATCCATTAACATAACGGGAGATTATGATGAGCAAGGGGATGGAGGAGAGCAAGAACACCGCCGTCATCACGGTTCGGGGAGCGGTGCGGAAAAAAGCCCTGCGGCAATTTTACGCCCAGATGAAATCTTGGAATTTAACCATGCCGTCCCAGGAGCCGCTGGTCCTCGACTTCGGTTTGAACGACTTTTTTCAGACCGGATTAATCGAGTCCTGGGTCGCCAACGAGATTGAGGCGGGGTATTGCGGGAAATTCCTGTTCGTCTTCGGCGGGCAGACTTGTCCCACGCATCGGCATGGCTTCAAGCACGAAACGTTTTTTATCGTCCGTGGGAAGGTGAAAATGTACATGGCGAATTCCCTCCGCATCATGCGGCCGGGCGATTGCCTGACGATCCCTCCTCGAAAAAACCACCGCTTCATCGGCGTCGAACCGTCCTTGTTGTTGGAAGTCTCCAAACCCTGTATCGTCGCGGACAATATCTTTCACGATCCTCACATTCCCATCGGGAAAAATTTTACCGGACATCTATTAAAAAAAGCTCAAATTGTCAATCGACGCAAGTGAGCCTTCGCGGGCTTTCTCGGCCACGCCGCCATGTGTTCGGCTCCGGGGACGGGGCCATACCTCCGGAAGAATTTGTCCCCGATCTTACGATTCAACGGCAACCACGGCCGTGGTCCGCTGGGATTTTATCGCCGCGGTGAACAGGCGGTGACTCAGGGCGGTTTCTTCCGGTGTGACGCAACCGGCCAACGGGGACGGCGGGCGACCGTGCTCGAGTTCATGCAGGTAAGCAGCCCACATCTGGAGGATCGCGTCGGAGAATCCGAACTCGAAGATGGCGCCGGTGATGCTTATAAAGGCCGTCTCGTGACCCATATCAATCCGCCTCCACATCTGCTCTCCGTCGTTGGAGTCCAGCAGTTCCAGCCGTTTAGGATTCTTGGTTGAGAATCGGGCCGACGCCTGCATGCCGAGGATTTTAAGATACCACGAGTTTTTTTCTCCGGGAGCGATCCGCTGGGTTTTTAACGTCATGGGGAAGACCTCGCCGGAGGCCGTATCGACCGTCTCGCAGAGCAGGGTGGCGTTGTCCCAAGTTTCGCAGGGGGCCATCTCGCCGTGTCCGTCGGGACGTTGGGAGACAATGTTCGATAGAATGGCTCGAACATTTCGCGGAATCCAGCCGGCGCGAAAGGGTACGTGGCAGACGTGCATGCCCAAGTCGCCCAGGCAACCGTACTCGCCGTTGTATTGGACCTGGCGCTTCCAGTTAAGCGGCTTTTGCGGGTTGAGATCGCTGGAGTGCAGGAATCCGGCGTCCACCTCGATGATACGCCCGAAGGCGCTGGATTGAATCATCCGGCCGATCCGTTGCACGGCGGGAAAGAAGGGAAATTCGGAGGAGCAACGGACGAGGACCCCGGGATGTCGGGAGATGCTGCCGAGGATGGCGTCGTTGGCGGGCCGGTCGATGCCGAACGGTTTCTCGCCGAAGAGGTGTTTGTTTGAGGCAACGGCTTCGCAATAAATTTCCCGGTGCAGATGGTGCGGCACGGCGCAGTACACCGCCTCGACCGCCGGATTGGCCAGCAAGGCGTGATAGTCCTCCGTCGCCTGCCGGACGGAAGGGAAATGGTTGGTGTACCAGGGGAACAGTTTCGGATTGGCGTCGCAGACGGCGACGATCTCGGGGGCGACGTCCATTTCCGGGAGATGAGTCCACCGCGCCGCCGCGGAGGCGAACTCCCGGCCCATCAATCCACAGCCGATTATACCGAAGGGGATTTTTTTCATTGGATTAATATCCCAACTCTTTTGTCGTTTCGCCGATGGCCTCGTCGATGAGGTCGAGGCCCTTCAGTAGCGTGGCGTCGTCCATGACGATGGGCGGGCTCATCCGTAGGATATGTCCCGCGGGGATCCAGGCTAGGCCCTTGCGGAAGGCCTTTTGATAGACCAGTTCGCCCGCCTTGTCGAAGGGGGTTTTCTTGTCTCGATCCCGGACCAGCTCAATGCCCATCAGGCAGCCCTTGGCGCGGACGTCTCCGACGAGGGGGTGCTCGGCCTTTATGCGTTCCAGCCGTTTTTGGGCCAGTTCGCCGAGGTGGAGGGCGTGGTCGAGTAAACCTTCCTCCTCGATGACTTCGGTCGAGGCCAGGGCGGCCGCGCAGGCCATCGGATTGCCGCCGTAACTGCTCGAGGCGGAGATCTTTTCAAAGCTCTCCTTGAACGGTTCGCGGACGGCGACGGCCGTGACGGGGAACCCGTTGCCGAATCCCTTGCCGATCGAGACGACGTCGGGGACGACGCCCCAGTGTTCGAGGCAGAGCCATTTGCCGGTCCGGCCCCAACTGGTCAGCACCTCGTCGGCCATCAGCAGGAGTTGCTTTTCATCGCAGTAGCGGCGTAGCTTGGGGAAAAAATCATCCGGCGGCATGATCGAGCCGGCCCAACCCTGGATCGGTTCGAGCACAAAGCCGGCCACGTCGCCCACCGTCCCTTTCAGGATGTACTCGTCGTAGAACTCGATATACCGATCGGTGTCGATCGTGCCGTCTGGCTTGGCCCACAGGGGGCGGTATGGATCGGGTCGGGGGACCATGTGGGCGCCTGGCATCCGGACGCGACCGTAAATCGGCGAGCGGATCTGCGCCAGCGAGACCGCCCCGTACGTCTTCCCATGGAAGTCGTTGAAGCAACTGAGCATTTCGTTCCGGCCGGTGGCCGCCCGGAGAACCCGCATCCCGGCCTCGACGGCGGCGGTGCCCGCGTCGTAAAACTGAAATCCGCTCAGGTCGCCGGGCATCACGGCGGCCATTTTTTCCACGAGCAAGGTTTTCACGGGCGTGGTGAAATCGTGGGCGTTCATCAACTGCCGGGCGTAGCGGGCCACCGCCTCACTGACCTTGGGATGGCAGTGTCCCAGCGTGGTGACGTAGATGCCTGAGGAAAAATCAATGTACCGGTTCCCGTCCGCATCGGTTAGCACGCACCCTTGACCGGACTCGAACACCACGGGAAACAGCTTGACCTGCCCGCTTAAGCCCTTGAAATTTTTGGTGCAGCGTCCGTGATACTCTTGCGACTTGGGGCCGGGGGGCGGTACGATCACCGAGGGGCACCGACCGAGATCGACTTTACCCCATTCCAAACTGGAAATCGAGGGCGTGGTCATGCGACGGGAGTCCTTGGGGTGTGTTTGAATGTGTTAGAATATGTGCATAATAAACATTGAGGACAAAGGTGTCAAGGGGTGGGGCGAAGCATCCGAAACCGATTCTCAAGATAATTGAATCGAAGCATCCGGCCGGCGGCTAACCCAAGTTACGGAGTTGCGCGATAAAATTCAAGGTTTTGGGCTGCGTCGTTGACGTAAGTCCAATGGCGATGGGCTTTCTTTC
>JAFGPV010000070.1 GCA_016936015.1 Pirellulales bacterium | reverse complement strand
TGCCACGGGCTCCGCCAGTGTCCTGCCGACGCGCAACAATTCCATCCCTCCCCAAATCCCACCGGCAAAAATTCCACCCCAAAAAACCTGAATTCATCGAAAAAAACACATAACGGCTTCGCTTTGTGAATTGAAAAACGTCAAAAACCCGCTCTATCGGAACGGTGCAAAAAATCGCAAAACATCAAAAAACATGGGAAAAACCACCTTTATTGTCGCGCAGTGCTCTTCCATTCACCTACAACAATTCACTCGACGTCCCGTAAATTACGGCATTTGAAGACCCCACATTGTCCAACAATTCAGCCCGGAAAAGAGCAACAATGAACAGGCATGACCAACGGAAGAAAGCAGAGCATTCACGGGGAATGTCAATACACCCGAGTCTTCGGACGGGTGGCCGTTATCTCCTCTCTTTCCAATTGTAAAAGGAATGCACGTCCTTATAATAACGCAATCAGGAAATTTCCTGCATTGATCCAACCTGAATAAATGCCACAATTGCCATTAAGGAGTCCTCATGCGACGTCAACTGATTGCCGGCAACTGGAAAATGAACACGAATCGGGCCTCTGCCGCCGCGCTGGCGGAGGGCGTGGCCAAGGCCGCGGCATCGATCACGGACGCCGATCTGGCCGTCAGTCCGCCGAGCTGTTACTTGGAGACGGTGGGCAAGGCGCTCCGCGGCTCGAGGGTGGCCTTGGGGGCACAGAACATGTATTTCGAGAAGGATGGGGCCTTTACCGGTGAACTGAGCGCCGCGATGCTAGTGGACCTGGGTTGCAAGTACGTGATTCTCGGCCACAGCGAGCGCCGGCACATCTTCGGCGAGGACGACCCGTTGATCAACAAGAAGGTCCTTGCCGCCTTGGCCGCCGGGCTGGCGCCGATCGTGTGTCTCGGCGAATTGCTGGCGGACCGGGAGGCCGGTCGGACGGAGCAGGTCGTCCGCACCCAGTTCGACGGCTCGCTGGCCGGCTTGACGCCCGAGCAAATATGCCGGGTGGTCATTGCCTACGAGCCGGTCTGGGCAATCGGCACGGGGCGAACGGCCACCCCCCAACAGGCGGAGGAAGTTCATCTCATTCTCCGCCGGCTTTTGGTTGATAAATATAATGGGGAGGCGGCAAACAGGGTGATTATTCAGTACGGCGGGAGCGTCAAACCCGACAACGCCGTCGAATTGCTCGGCCAGCCGAATATCGACGGGGCCTTGGTCGGCGGGGCAAGTCTGAAGGTCGAACCGTTCCTGGGGATTGTAGCCGGGCGAAAAAGGTAACACATCCCCTTGTCCTATAAAGAGAAAAAGCGCATACTTAGGGGTTCGAGAAAAACAACTCTCTTTCCACTCAAGAAGATCAGGGACTTGGGATGCTAGATGCACTGTTATACGTCGTGCTGTTTATCCTGGCGGTGTTTTTGATCGTGTTGATTCTGATCCAGCGCGGCAAGGGGGGCGGATTGGCCGGCGCCTTCGGGGGGATGGGCGGCCAAAGCGCCTTCGGAACCAAGGCCGGCGACCTGTTTACCCGCATCACTATCGGCGTGGTCGCCGTGTGGATTGTCGTCTGTCTGGTCGCCGTCAAGTATTTTGGCACTTCGAGCACCGTGTCGAAAGATCAACTGGGCGGCGCGGAGGGACAACCGAAGAAAACGACTTCCGCCCCCTTGTCCCCTACCAAGCCGGCGCCGGAGAAGAAATGAGTTCTTCTCGTTTTCCCGAGCACCGCCTCCTACAATCCGGAGAACGACGCGGATGCTGCTGAGCATGACCGGTTTCGGCGAAGCCCATAGCCACGCGGACGGTCTGGCGGTCGCGGTGGAGATCCGCGCCATCAACAACCGGTATTTCAAACTGGGGACGCGGATCAGCGAAGGTTACGGTGCGCTGGAACCGTTGATCGAAGCGACGGTGCGAAAAACCGTCCGTCGCGGCACGGTGCAGGTGTCCCTCCAAATCGAGCGGCAACGGTCCGCCGACGAGTTCCGGCTGAACCTCGACGTCTTGCAGCGGTATCGCGATCAATTGGAGGGGCTGTGCCGGCAGTCTTCCTCCCCGCCCCCGACCCTGGAAGCGCTGCTGCCGCTGCCGGGCGTGGCCGACGTCTCTTCCCTGTTGCTCCGCGATGCGCAGGGGGACTGGCCCCTGATTCAGCCGGTCCTGGAGCAGGCCCTGGAGCATCTGAGTCGGATGCGCGCCGAGGAGGGCCGCGCGATGGCCGCCGACCTGACCGCCAACTGCCGCACGATCCTGGAAAGCCTGGCGGAGGTGGAACGTCGGACGCCGCAAGTGGTCGAACAGTACCGGATCAAAATGCACGAGCGGGTGCAAAAAATACTCGACGAACACGCCGTCGTCCTGGAGCCCGGCGATTTGATCAAGGAAGTCAGCCTCCTGGCCGACCGGGCGGACATTTCGGAGGAAATCGTCCGGCTCCGCAGCCACGTCGATCAGTTTCTGGCCACGCTGGAACTGCCCGAAAGCGCCGGACGGAAGTTGGAATTCGTCACCCAAGAGATGGTCCGCGAGGCGAACACGATCGGCTCGAAGGCCAACGACGTCGAAATCGCCCGGCACGTCATCGACATCAAAACCGCCGTGGAACGCATCCGGGAGATGATTCAGAACGTGGAGTAATTTTCATCGAACGTCGAGGGTCGAAAGTCGAAGGTCGAGAAAAGAAACCCGACCCTCGACCTTCGACTCTCGACCTCCGAGGTTTATCGGAATTGGACACGGAATACACACAGCCCGGCCCCGGACGGATCGTCGTCGTTTCCGGACCTTCGGGCGTGGGCAAAACGACCGTGATGCGCCGGGTGTTGGCCGAGTGTCCGGCGCCGTTGACGACGAGCATTTCGGCGACGACGCGCCCCCCGCGGCCGGAGGAAACCCCGGGCGTGGATTATTTTTTTTTGACGCCCGACGAGTTTCAATCCCTGCGGAAGAAGGGGGAATTCCTGGAGGCGTTCGAAGTATTCGGAAAAGGACATTGGTACGGCACGCTTTGGAGCCAGGTCCGCGATGGCGTCGCCGCGGGAAAATGGATCGTGCTGAGCATCGACGTCCAAGGGGCGTTGACGGTTATGGAAACATTCCCCGACGCCGTTTCCATCTTCCTCCGTCCGCGGCGCCTCGAACAACTCGAACGTCGGCTCCGCGGACGGGGAACCGAAACGGAGGAGGCCCTCCGGCGCCGGCTCGACCAGGCCCGAAGCGAACTGGCCATGGCCGACCGCTACCGCCATCAAGTCGTCAACGACGACCTCGACCGGACCGTGCGGGAAATCTGTGATATTTTAATCCGTGAATGGGAGAACGCGCATCATGCATGAAGAACTAATGGAAGACGCCATTGTCAACAAGGTGGGAGGGCGCTTCAAGCTTTCCACCCTGATCCAAAAGCGGTTGGTAGCCCTGAATTCCGGGGCCCGGCCGCTGGTGGATCTCCCGCTGGACAACAAAATGCAAATCGTGATCCAGGAGATTCTCCAGGAGAAAATCTATCTGGACGTGAACCTCAACGTGCAAATCACCGGCGGCCAGGAATCCCTCGGACCGGAAGCCGTCGATTTCCGCACGCTGTGACTTGTTATTCAGGAGGTCAGACATTCCTGTCTGACATGAGGAGACTGGCAAGAATGCCTGTCCTCCTCTATCCTGGACCGCCTGAAAGCGAGCGAGGTTGTTATGCAGGGCCGCGAAATACTGATCGGCGTGACGGGCGGAATCGCCGCGTACAAAACCGCGTCCCTGGTGAGCCGGCTCGTCCAGGCCGGGGCGAGCGTTAGCGTGCTGATGACCCGCTCCGCTACGCGCCTGGTCGGCCCGAAGACGTTCGAGGCCCTGACGGGCCGGCCCGTGGCAACCCGGATCTTCGGCCCCGGGCCGCATCCGCACATCGACGCGGCGGAAACCGCCGAACTCTACTGCATCGCTCCCGCAACCGCCAACTTCCTGGCCAAGGCCGCCTGCGGACTGGCCGACGATCTGCCCAGCGCCGTGCTCTTGGCCTTCGCCGGCCCCGTCCTGGTGGCTCCCGCCATGAATACGCGGATGTGGCAAAAACCGGCCGTCCAGCGCAACGTGGCCCAACTCTGCGCCGACGGGCTGGTGATCGTCGAACCCGGCGAAGGCCGCCTCAGTTGCGGCGCCCTCGGCCCCGGCCGCATGGCCGAGCCGGAAGAAATTTTTAAAGCCATCTCCGAACGGTTGAATAAAACCGACGAAAAATAAAAGCATAAAGTCGGCAAGCGAATTCGAATTTCGTCCTTCGTCATTCTTTCGTCTTTCGTCATTTGACATTCGTCATTCATCCTTCCTCGCCGCCTTCCTCATGTCCCGCATCCTCATCACTTCCGGTCCGACGCGGCAGTATCTCGATCCGGTGCGGTACTTGACCAACGCCTCCAGCGGCCGGATGGGGGCGGCGTTGGCGGCGGCCGCCCTGGCGGCGGGGCATCGCGTGGCGGTCGTCACCGGGCCGGTGGACGTTACGTACCCGGCCGGGGCGGAGGTGTATCCGGTCGTCTCGACGGAAGAGATGCTGGCCGAGTGCCTGCGGCTCTTCCCCGACTGTGACGGCCTGATCGCGGCGGCCGCCCCCTGCGATTACCGCCCGGAGTCGGTCGCCCGGCACAAGATCCGCAAGAACAACGACGCCCTAAAATTACGCCTGATCGAAACACCTGATGTCGTGGCCGCCCTGGCCGAAATTAAAACCCGGCAATGGATCGTGGCCTTCGCCTTGGAGACCGAAGATTTGCGGATGCGGGCGTTGCAAAAACTTGAAAAAAAGAGTTGCGACCTGATCGTCGCCAACGGCCCGGAGACGATCCACGCCCCGACCGCGAGGGTCGAAATCCTCGATCCTACCGGCGCCATCGTCGCCAACTTCTCCGGCACGAAAGAAGACGTCAGCCGCGGCATCATCTCCGTAATCAATTCCCGCCTGCTCAGTCTGTAAGGGGGGCAATACCAATGATTCAGGTCCAGTTGCGTCCGAGGGGCTCTCACCGCCATCTTGTGCCCGTAATCATCCTCTATCTTTTTGTGGTTGCTTTTTGTGATGTGAAAAAACTGACGGGGGAGATGAATTGGCTCATTGGGGCAGGAGGTCTCCTGTTGAGTGTTGTTATTGGAATTGTAGCGTTCTATTGGATGATGCCATTCTTGTACATGATGAATCTAAAGGAAAGCTGGTTTGGCAAGAATTTCTTCAGTTTATCTATCCCATCCACAAAGCTGCGGCGGGCAATTGTGGCTACTGGTCATTGCTTAACGTACTTTGGCTTCATCTGTCGTATCTGCATGATCTTCGGATTGGAAGCAGCCTTTCTCCTCTCACTATTGGCAGCTTCGATAGGAAGATCGTTGGATTCAAACCATCTTCCGTGGTGGATGCCCTATTTGCTCCTTCCACTTCTCATTCTTATCACAACAGTACATACCTTGATCGAGCGGAAAAATCTTGGAATGGCTGGGTTTAGCATCGTTACAGATCCAAAGACAGATTGTCTGTAACCGACACAGATTGTCCCGTGTGGAAATGGTGAATAGTTACACCGATTCTATGGGATAGCGGACGAAGATCAATCCCCGGACTGTCGCGCCTGGAGGATCATGATTTTCTGCCAGATTTTTCGGGAGAGGCTGGTGGTGAGGATTTCGATGTCGTTGGCGGCGGCCAGGGCGACGTCGTCGTCGAAATTCTGGACGTACAGGGCGGCGATCTTGCCCGTTAGCGACGGCATCTCGGTGCAATAGTCGAGGTACCGGCTCTTCCGGTAGTGTATGGGGCGCGTGTCCTCTGTAGGAGGCGGCTCCTGCCGCCGATGGTATCGGCAAGACGCAACCATCGGCGGCAGGAGCCGCCTCCTACAGTTCGCGTGAGAATCCATCGGAATCATCGGGGGGACTAGCCAAGCCCCGGCCGACTTGGTAAGAATGGTTTTTCGATTTTTTCCATCCCGTCAAGACCCTTTTTGTTTCTCCACGTGTACTGGCTGGAAATCATCATCATTCTGGCGATGATCGGGCTGAACAGCGTGTTCGCCGCCTACGAGATCGCGCTGGCTTCGGTGAGCGTGGCGCAGTTGCAGGTGCTGGTCAAGGACGGCCTGCGCGGGGCCAAGGCGGCGCTGTTTATGAAGGAGAATTTCGAGGCCAGCCTGGCGACCGTCCAGTTGGGGATTACGCTCTTGGGCGCCATCGCGGCGGCGACCGGCGGGGCCGGGGCGGAAAAAAGCCTCGAACCGCTCTTCAGCCGGACGTTGGGATTTTCTCCGGGATTTTCCCGATTCTGCGCTCTGGCAGCCGTCGTCGTGCCGATCACCGCCGTCACCATCATCTTCGGCGAGTTGGTCCCCAAGGTCTTTGCCATCCGCAACAAGGAACGCGTCTGTCTGCGGCTTTCGCCGACGATGCGCTGGTTTTCGTTCAGCGTTTGGCCAGCCGTGTGGCTGCTGGAGTCCGCCGTCACGGGGATCATTTGGCTGGGCGAGCGGCGGAAACGCGGTGCCGACGATCCGCACAAGCACGAATCAATCGAGTTGCAGAGCCTGCGGGCCAGCGTGGCCTTGGCCCGGGCCTCACGGCTGATCGGCGAGCGGCAGGAGTCGATCATCCTCCGAGCGGCCCAGCTTACCGGCCGGCCGATCCGCGAAATCATGCTCCCCGCCGAGTTCATCAACATGCTCGCCCTGACGGACACCCTGGAACAATGCCTCGTGGCCGCCCACCTCGACATGCACACCCGGTTTCCCGTCAGCGAGCGGCCCGACGATCCGCAGACGATCATCGGCTACGTGAATTTCAAGGACCTGCTGGCCTTGATGCGGATGGCCAAGGGGGGTGAACTCTCGCTCCGCGCGATCCTCCGTCCGTTCCCCCATCTGAACGATTCGCTGCCGATCGCGCTCTGCCTGGAACGGATGATCCGCGAGCACACGCACATCGCCCTGGTCGTCGATTCGCCCGTGGGACCGGTTGATAAACTGTCAGTGGGACCAGTTGATAACCTGTCCTACAGCCGGGTCGTGGGAATGGTCACCCTGGAAGACATCCTGGAAGAGTTGGTCGGCGACATCGAGGACGAATACGACCGGCTGCCGACGCACTGCACCCCGTCGGGCAAGAGCTGGGTGGTCGGCGGCGGCATCGGCCTGGCGCGGCTGAGGGAACTGACCGGGCTGGACCTGACCGGCGATCTGCCGCCCCAGGGCGCCGTCACGCTGAGCGACTGGTTCTCCGGCCACCTGAACCGCCCGCCCCGCGGCGGCGACGAAATCAACCGCCGCGGCATCCGCGCCGTCCTCCGCAAAATCCGCCGCAACAAGGTAATGGAGGCCCAAGTGGGGCGCGAGCCGTAGAACAGGTTGGCAACCTGTCATTTTTTGTGGGACATTTTGGCAACCTGTTCTACATAACTGGCCACCTGTCCTGCTATGGGCCGAAATACCCAGTGAATATGACTTGGCGTGAGACAAAAGTCATGCACGACCAGGCCGAACCTCCCGCACGCATCTCCGAGGGTCTCCAGAAACCGCGATTGATCTGCCTGATCTCGATAGATCGCCCGGCATTCGTTCCCCCGAGCGGTCACATGATAAACCGCTCCCTCATATTCCACCCGAATCGGCCGTGCCACGGCGGCAATTCTAATCGACTTGTTCCGCAGTGTGAAATGTAAAGACTTGATCCTTTAACGACTCTAATCGATCTTCTCTGATCAACGGGTGAGATTCTTTACGAGCGAAAAATCACCGGTCTTTGCCGCTTGGAGGACGGGGCCTAGGTACTCGTCCACCGTCGCGGCCGTCAGCGGCACGGGCATGTTCTTGAGCTTGCTTTCGAGTTTCGGATTCTTCGCCGCGGCCAATGCGCGCTCGAGATGGGCCTCGGTGAATCCGGCGACGTCGGCAAGCTTGATGGGGAAACCGAGCGACTCGGACAACCTGCACATCGCCTCCGCCACGGCAAGGCCCAGGTCGCGGCCGTGAAGGCGATCGAGGTCGGCTTGGGTATAACCGGCGGCCCGGTAGATGGCGCCCACGTTACGGATCCGATCCTCGATGGCCGGGGCGAAGAAGACGGTGTAATAGGGATTCATGATCGCGCAGGCCCGGCCGTGGCTGAGGACGTCCACCAGCGAGAAGCTGGTCAGGTGGGCGCCGTTGGTCCCCCCGACCATGATCGCGTAGCCGCCCAGGTCGGTCCCCAATCCCAGGGCCTCGCGGGCCTCACGATCCTTGCCGTCCCGGCACGCCCGGTGGAGATGGTTGACAATCAGGTCGATCCCCAGCAGGGAGATGGGGTGCAGCGTGGATTCTTTGTCCGCCGACGCGCCGTAGTACGTTTCCAGGCAATGGGCGACTCCGTCCAGGGCGCCGTCCATCGTGAATTCCGGCGACATGGACTGCGTCGTTTGATAGTCGAACAGGGCCTTGGGCGGCGTCACCGCCTCGTCGATAATCAGCAGTTTCTGGACCAGGTCTTGGTACGTGATGTTCGAGTATTTTGTCAGGTGGGCGGCCGATCCCGAGGCGAGCTGGACCGCCACGAGGGGCAACAGCCGGCGTCCCGACTGATCGAGCATCGCCGAGACCCGACCGACGCCGAAGTAGTCCATCAGGTCGGGGTGCAGGTCGCCCAGGGCGTGATACGCGACGGAGGTCTTCGTGCCGTCGATGCCGCTCCCGCCGCCCACGGAGACCACGACGTCCGGCTGCCGCTCGTGCAGGGCCGCGGCGACGCGGATCACGTCCTCGCGGGGCGAATTGGGCGCGGCGCCCGGGATGAACTCGCCGGCCACGGTCACAGAGGCCGCCCGGAGCGACCGCCGGACGGCCTGGTGGACCGGAGCCGCCCAGTCCTTCCCGACGCCGCTAATGACCACCGCCGCCCGGCGGCCCAGCGCCGCCGCCTGCCCGCCCAAGCGGTCGAAGCAATCCAGCCCGTAGATGTAGTCGTCGCCTTTGAAGACGTTGATCAATTCCCGCGCTTGGCGTTTCTTCTCGTGCATGGGGAGAAACCTCCTCCGTAATCAGGCTGGTAGGTTCTGCTTCAACGCCCCGCACAAGTGCCGGGGCTAAACATCAGGCCTTGCCGCTGACTGAGGTCTTGTCCTGGAGGATCTTCAGCAGCGTCGGATCGACGCGGAACATGCCTTCCAGGGTGATCCGGCCCAGGTTGCGGAGCGAATCTTCCACGGTCTGGCCCACCAGACCGTCGTCGGCCGAAAGTCCGTATCCTTTCAGGGCCATCAGGGCCGAGCGGATCGCCGAATCGACGGCGGTAACGGCCTTCATTGCGCAGCCGGGCTTGGCGCCGTCGCAGATCAGGCCGCTCAGGTCGCCGATGACGTTGTTGACCGCCAGGGTGATCCGGGGCACGTCCACGCCGGACTGCTGGTAGACGACGGCCGTGGCGGCGGCGATCCCCGCCGCCAGCGCGCAGCCGCAGTTGACGGAGATCTCGCCGAGAAAGCACTTGATGTAGGCGTTGACCAGATGGGCCACCGCGATGCTTTGCAGGATCCGCCGGGCGTCGACTTTCATTTCCCGGCCGACGAGGAAGGGGACCAAGATGGCGACGATCCCCTGGTTGCCAGAGCCGCCGGAGGTCATCACGGCCTGGTCGATGCCAGCCATGCGGGCGTCGACCGCGGAGGCCACCCGGAGCTTCGTGCGGAAGAAGACGTCGTCGGCCAGAAATGCGTCGCGCTGCATCTGCCGCAGTTGGAAGGCCGTCCTCCCCACGTCGAAGCCCCGTTGCGACATCGCCAGGTTCATCTCGACGCCGCTCTGGAGATAGGCCTGATCTTCCGCGTCGAGCCTCTCGGCCGTCGCCAGCACCTCGCCCAGGCTCAACTGTTGGAGGACGCCGCGATAGGCCAGGCCAGTGGAGGAGGAAGAATCGGGGGCCGCGTGAAAGACGATCTGACCGTCCTTTTCGATCCGTTCGACGTGGGTGTGACCACCGGCCAGAACGCACCGGGCGGAGTGATCGCCGGCGCCAACCTCGACGTCGACGTAGAACTCCGGTTGATCGTCCAGACACTCCAAGCGGCACTTGTTTTCGTCCAACAGCCGTTGAGCGCGGCGTCGGACTTCCGGAGTAACTTCCTGGAGCAACTGGAGTTTGGCCTCGAAGCGGGCCAACGCGGCGCCGAGGGCGGCCGCCACCAGGTTTCCCTTGGCGCCTCCGCTATGGGGGACCGTGACGGCCGCGCCGTTCTTGTACGTGCCGGGATCCACCTTCACGAGCAGCCGTTCGGCCGGGGCATCGAGCCGGGCGGCCGCAATCGCCGCCGCGTAGGCGCAGGAGATCGGCTCCGTGCAGCCCAGCGCCGGGTACACTTCGTTGGCGAGTACGTCTTTCAGAAGGTTCATGACGGCCGGTTCTTCGACAGAAGTTTCTTCATCTGGCCTGATAATGGAGCTTTTCCGCGGTCCGACGGGTCTCCAACAAACCCTCGGAACAAAGCGATTCTACCAGCTTCAAAATTCCGGCGACAGGCATCCCCAGCCCGGCGGCGATATCTTCCAGGGTGCAAGGCCGGCGGCGGAGCAGGGCGAGAATCGCCTCCCGGTCGGGGTTTTCGGCGGCCGGAGCGGCGGAGCCGTGGAAATCGGCGATGACCTCGGCCGGCGGCGAAAACGTCGCCGCAACGGCTTCCAGTTGCTCGCGGGGGACTGGCAACGCGTACCGTTCCGCGGCCGGCCGGCTGACGGTGTTCAATTGCACGCGATCCGGCCGGATGCGGTCGACGCAACGGCGGATCGCCGACAGTTCCGTCTCGAAGGTCGTGTAGGCGCCGATCAAGAACACCTCCAGCCAATACTGACCGCGGTACCGGCGGCGGAAGTCGATCAAGCCCGTAAGCATCGAATCGAAGGAGACCGCCTCGTAGGGCCGGTTGACCAGGCGGAAGAGCGATTCGTTGCCGGCGTCCAGCGAGGGCGCAACGAGATTGGCCCGGGCCAATTGCCGCTGCACCTCTTTTAGTCCCAGCAGAGAGCCGTTCGTCAGGACCGCGACGGGGATTTCCGTGATTTCCTTGATGCGATTGACCAATTCCCCGATTCTCGAGTAGAGCGTCGGTTCGCCGGAGCCGCTGAGCGTGACGAAGTCGGGCCGGGTGGCCAGTTTCGGCTTCAGTTCTTCCAGAACCTCGTCGAGCGGCACCCACTCTTTTCTTTCGATTGTTTTGCAGGTCGTTCGCCCGAGTTGGCAATAGATGCAGTCGTAGGTGCAGGTTTTATACGGCACCAGATCGATTCCCAGCGACCGGCCGAGGCGGCGGGAAGGCACCGGACCGAAGACGTGACTGCTCATGGTAGGGAGAGGCTATTTCGCTGCGTTTGATTGATGCTCAGACTGATAGGGTGACATCCGATAGCCGGCGGCTAACAGCCGCCGAGGGAGAAGAGAGTTGATCCTCGGCGGCTGTTAGCCTTAGGTTTACCCACAATTTTGATATTCAAAAATTGACGCAGATTCAATCATCGCTTGGAGTTTCGTCCAT
>JAFGPV010000069.1 GCA_016936015.1 Pirellulales bacterium | reverse complement strand
GCCGGAGTCGTAGTGCACCCGCTCCTCGGCCAGGATCATATCAACGGCCGGGCCGTAGAGGAAGCGGGCCGCCAGGTCCTGGGCCGTCATGGGCGGTAGTGCCCTCGTCCTCGAATTTCAGGACGGCGTAGTCGGTCTGGGTGCTATCAGCCCTCATCCATTCGGTGTGTCGTTTGCGTCGCGAAGGTGCTACTTGGTTTTTGTTGCGGAAAGTCTTCGTCGCCTTTCGCTCCTAGGTTGTGAATTTTTGTAGGGTGCGTGAAACGCACCACAACCTATAGGGATGGTGCGTTTCACGCACCCTACGGATTGTGGTCTCGACGGCAAATCAACAATAAATTCACAGCCTTTCCGCGAAAGAAACGGATACTTCATGCTACTTTCGCGGAGCGAAAGGCGACAATCCGGCCAACCAACGCTTTCCGCAACAGGAACTACTTGAGGAACCGGATGCGGTAATCCCGCACGTCCGGATCTGTGGGAGCCACGGGTGAACAATCACCCGGGGCCACCCGGCCCATTCTCCATTTTCATATTCGGTTATCGGTCTATTGACCGTGACCTCCGCGGAGGCGGAGTTGTTTTTGCTGCCCGTGGGGGCCGCCGCCGTGTCCGCTCCCGGCTCCTCCGCCCGGGCCACTGCCATGCCGGCCGCCGAGTCCGCCGGGGGGATGTTCCCACAACGCCGAGCCGACGATCAATGCCGCAATCAGCAGGGCGAGGAGCAACTCCCAGATCATGTTGGGACGCCGGTTCGTTCGGTTCCAGAGATAGCACCAATAAATCGACCAATTCAAGATGAGATGGATCACGCCGACGACCAACATCGTCAAACCGATCCAAATGTGCAAGTGTTTCCAGGCTCCGCGAGTCATTCCGAAGATCAGCCACGGTCCCGAGAGATCGCGCGGCGGCGTGGCCAGCCAGAGGATCAGGCCGCTTATGACGATCAGCAGGAACGCGAAACTCAACAAAAAGGCAATAAAACCACGGACGTTGAATTTGGACATGGTGAGATTCCTTCCTGACATTATGAACGAAGCCTCGTCTTGAATATGTCATCCTGAGCAAAGCGACGGATCTAAGCGGCCGTCGAAAAACAACTTCGTGTTTTATCGGTTGCAACCGCCCTCACCCCCTGCCCCTCTGCCAAAGGGGGAGGGGAGTTATTATTGGACGGCCGCTAACTTTAACTTCGTGTTTTGTCGGTTGCAACCGCCCTCACCCCCTGCCCCTCTCCCAAAGGGAGAGGGGATTTATTATTAGGCGGCCGCTAACCTTGGAACGAGATTCCTCGCTGCACTCAGAATAACGGTCAAAGTATAACCTCCAGAGCAGAAAAGGTCACGGGCAATTCATAGCTGTTTCTAGAGGGCGGCGCGGCCCTCTTGCAGCAGCCGCAGCGGTTCGGTTCGTCCGGTGGCGACGGCGGGGTAGAGGGCGGCGGCCAGGCAGAGCAGCAACGTCAGGCCGAAGCCGAAGGCCAGTGGTAGCCAGGGAATCACCAGCGGGGGATTCAGGCCGCCGAAGAAGCTGACGTATTGGGAGATGCCCGTGCCGCACCAGCCGGAAAAGACGCCGAAGCCGAGGCTCAGCACGCAGGTGATTAGCCCGATCAGCAGGCCCTCGGCCAGGATCATGCGGAACAGGCCCCAGCGCGTGACGCCTTGCGAGCGGAGAACGCCGAACTCCCAGCGTCGTGCGCGGACCGAGGCCATGACCGTATTGACCACGCCCAGCGACGTAATCAGGAGCGTGACCAACGGCAGCGTGCAGGAGGCCCAGATCATCGAGCCGGCGCGACCGGTGATTCGGTCGAAAATGATTTCGGGCGTGGTAATCCGCACCGACTCGCCGAACATGATAGCCGGTCCGGTCCAGGTCCCTTGCATGTTGACCGGCTGTTTTTCGCCGGGGTGCCGTTCGGCGATCTTCTGCAAGGCATCTCCGACCAGCAGCACGGCGGCTTGCTGGGCGTCGAGGGGTTTATCCTCTTCCGTCGGCGGGCCAAAGGTGGGGCGATGGGCCTTGGCTTCGTCCTTCAGTCGCCGGGCAACCTGAACGGCCTCGTCCATGTGTTTGGCCCCGTAACCGGGATCGACGTCCATCCAGAAGAAATTGACCTGCCGCAGGGCGAAATCCTTTTGGACGTCGTCGTAGTTCGCAAAGACCATCGCCGCCGAGCGGCCCTCGCGCTTCCGCAGGCCGGAGAACTTGGTCATCCAGTGCCAGCCGGGGAGTTTGACCGCGCCGATGATGGTGTACTTGACCGTTCTGATCGGCGATGCGCCCCTCACCCCCTGCCCCTCTCCCCGACCACTTCGTGGTGCCCGGAGAGGGGAGAGATTGGGCGGGATCAGCGAGAAGCTGTCGCCCAGTTTCAATTTCGTTGCCCGGAGGAAGTGATCGGGCACGATGCAATAGCGTCCCTGCTTCAGCTTGGCGATCGCTTCTTTCGCGGAACCTTCGACGAATTTCACGTCCAGCAGCGGATCGTCGCCGGAGAGGGCCGCCTCCGGGTCCAGGCCGATCATAATCACGTTGTTCTGCTGGATGACCGATTGGCGCCCCTCGCTGCCGGTGATGTCGGAGGCCAGTTTCGGCTGCTCGACGGCCAGGGGAATGCACCGGCCGGCGCGGATGCCGGCAGTGGCTTGCACGGCCCGGATTTCGGCGTCGGGCAGGCCGCCCCGCTGGAGCGAGACCAGCACGTCGGGATTCCAATCGCCCGGCTTGAACGGTTCGAGCATCGAGTAGCCCCAGATTTGCATGGAGACGAACAGTCCCAGGCCCACGGTCAGGGCCGTGGTGGTCCCGAGCGTCCGCCAGAGGTTGCTGCCGAGTTGGTTGCGGAGCAGCCGGGGTTCAAACCGTAGGATCCATGCGACCACCGGTCCCAGGAGGCGTTCGACGATTACGATCGTCGCCGGCGTGAGGAGCAGGAATCCGACGGCCATGGTCGTGCAGCCGACGGCCATGTAGATGTAATAAATATTGTCGCTGTCGAGCGAAAATGACGACGGAGCCACAAAGACCAGTATTGGATTGACGGCAATCAGCGCCAAGCCGACGGCGCCCGAGAACACGGTCCAAAAACAATTCGGGCGCAGTAAGCGATGCGGCGACAAGACTTCGAGCGGTTGCACGCTCATCGAACGCCACGCGGGCAGCAGCGATCCGGCCAAGGCCCCGCCCAGCGAGCTGAGACCGGTGAAGAGAATACACCCCAGCCCCACGGTCGCACCCGCGCTGAACAAACCGGGCTGTCTCGAAGCGGAAAAGGCCAAGAGTGCCCAGCCGGCCAACAGACCGCCGCCCCAGCCGATCAGGGCCAGGAGGATCCCTTCGGCGGCGATAACCTGGGCCACTTGTCCTCGGGTCAGTCCGACGGCCCGCATGACGGCGAACTGGCGGACCCGTTCGGTCACTCCCATGCTGAGCGTGGTGAAGATGATAAACAGCGCGGCCAACAGTGAAAGGCCGGTAGCGGCCCAGGCCTGTTGTTTCACCCGGCTGCCCATCATGCCCTCTTCCATGCCCGACTTGATGTCTTCGACGCCCAAGAGCGACGCGATGGGCCGGGCCTTGGCGATTTGCACTTCCCATTTTTTTCGGAACTCCGCCGTCCGCGCTTTCGCCTCCGGCTTCAATTGGACGTTGATGAGATTGATCTTGGCCTGGTCCCGCGTAAAATGTTTCGCTAAGGCCAACGGGACGTAGATGGCCGAGGAGGCAGGGCCGGCCTCGATGCCGGTCCGCGAGGCGTCGGAGCCGGGCGGGCGCATCCGCCGGCCCATTCCCATTTGCGACGGGCCTTCTTCTATCAGGCCGGCAATTTTGATTTGGAATTCCTTCGGGCCGAAGATCACCAGCGCTTCGTCGCCCAGTTTCAGGTCCAGTTGCTCGGCCGCGTTTTTGCCGATGACGGCGCCGCGCCGCTCGGGATGCTTCGGATCGATCCACGTCCCCTTGACCATGGGGTACGGCGGCGATGCGGCATCGGTGCCGACGAGCGTGGGCGAGACCGGGACAAAGAACCGCAACGGGGGCCGTCCACCCTGACGGCCGCCGGCCGGCGCGCCGCGACGCGGTCCGGTCCCCTCTCCCTTTGGGAGAGAGTTAGGGTGAGGGCGATGGGCGGAAAGCACATTGCCTGATTGCCGTTGACCTCGTCCAGCCCTCACCCCCGGCCCCTCTCCCAAAGGGAGAGGGGAGATCCTGCGCCCGGGTCCGCCGGGGCCGTCGTCCATGTCGGGGAAGGTGTTGGGATTGACCACCCGCGTCGGTTGTTGCGTTACCGGCGTGACCTCCGCCACGTCCGGATCCTTTTGCAATGATGCGACCAAATCCATGTCGAGGAAAGGAGCCTTCGGATCCTCGGGCACAATGAAAAAGTCGTATCGCCCGAGATACTCCGCGGCCTGCCGTCCGAATTGCGAGGCCAGGGCGTCGTAACCGCTGACGACCCAGACCACAATACAGGCCGAGGCGATCATCGCCAGCGAAGTCAGCAGCATCCGCGCCGGATGCCGCAGGGCGTAGGACAGGGTCAATTTGCAGGCGACGTTCATCGAAGAACCTGTGGTATCAAACCGCGACCGACGGTCGCGGCTTTATGGGGCGCTGACGATGTCCTGATAGTGGGCGGCCAGGGCGTGGACGTCGGCGAACTGCGCAGTCGGGAACTCCGTCAGCACGCGGCCGTCCTTGAGCACGACGATCCGCTGGCCCCAAACGGCCACGGCCGGCTCGTGGGTGACCACAACGATCGTCCGCTGCTGCTCCCGGCACATCTCTTGCAGCAGCCGGCAAATGCCCTGGCCCGTGACGGAGTCGAGGCTGCCGGTCGGCTCGTCGGCCAGGACGATCGAGGGCTGGGCGATCAAGGCCCGGGCGATGGCCACGCGCTGCTGCTCGCCGCCGCTTAGGGCGTCGGGGCGATGCGCGGCGCGTTTCCTCAAGTCCAGCCGGTCGAGCAGATCGTTCAGCCGGCCCTCGGCCGAATCGCCGCGGCCGTCGGCCAGCAGGGGGAGCAGGACGTTATCCCGGGCCGTCAACGTCGGGATCAGGTTGAACGCCTGAAAGACCAGGCCGATCCGCCGGCGGCGGAATCGGGTTAGATCGGAATCCGCCATCGCGGCGAGGTCTTCGCCGTCGACCGCGACCTTGCCCCCGTCGGGCCGGGTCAGGCCGGCCATGACGTGCAGCAGGGTGCTCTTGCCCGAGCCGCTGGCCCCCATCACGACGACGAATTCGCCGCGCCGGATCGTCAGCGAGACGTTGCGGAGCGCTTCGATGACGGCCTCTCCCTGCCGGAAACATTTCGTCAAATGCTCTATCTGGAGCGGCGATGCGGAATGACAAGATGCGTTCATGATGTTGCGGTTCCTTTCTCGACGACCGGCGCGTGCTTCACCGCCGGGCCGGGGTAAATCGGAACGATCAGTATTGATCTCCCGACACGTTGTCTTTTGCATCGGCGGTGCTCAATTTGAGCAAGACGCCGGAACTGAGATCCTTGGAAAAGAAATGGACGCTGCCGTCGCAGAACAAGGCGTTTGCGCCGCCGGGATGAAAGGCGTAAATGCCGCCGGAATTGTTGCAATTGACCGCACAGGGGTAGGCCGCTTCGTATTCCGCCTCCGTGTAACCTGACGTCGAAGAGTAGCTGTACCTTGTCGTTCCATCGCTGGCGTAGACGTTCAAAGGCGTGGAGAGGCAATAGGCCCAACCCGGGCCGGTCGCGCCGCTGAAGGTGGTGCTTGAGGTGCTTGGCTGCTGGACGCCGAGAATCCATAGTTCGGGCTTCATCGCCATCTCATCAACCAAAATGGTATTTGAAAAACCGTCCTTGATTTTAATGAGCGGGATCGGAGTTCCGGTCGAATTTGGATCGGAACCCATGGGATTGATGCCCTTCTGCCCGCTGAAATTAGTAACTCCCTTATGGTGGACCCAATAGTCGCCCGCAGCGGCTTTGCCGTAATTCGTGCCGTCGCTCCAAATCAGGTCGATAATCCGCTTCCGGGGACACGACGGACATTGCATGAAGGCCAGCGGCGTTGAAACCACCAGTTGGTTGTCCGGCGAATAAAAGTTTTGGTCGTAGTGATATTGTTTCCGCAAGGGCTCCATTTCGATATAGGAAAGAATATCGACGACCCAGCCGTGGTACACCGGTTTCAGAGTGCGAGAGGCGGGAAATCCCTTGTGAATGTTGGAGAAATTTTGCAGCGCCAAGCCAATTTGCTTGAGATTATTCGTACACTTCGTCCGCCGTGCGGCCTCGCGCGCCGCCTGAACCGCCGGCAGCAAGAGACTGACGAGGATGCCGATGACGGCGATCACGACCAGGAGTTCGACCAACGTAAAACCACGGTTTGTTGACGCCGATGCAACCAATAATCGTGGTTCAACCGCAAACACGGCTGTTCCAGCCGAGTTTGCTGGCCTTTCGGCCGTGGAACGGTTCATTGGCAATGCAAGGCTCAATCGTGATCGGCCGGTTACCATGGATTTCCCCTTGAAGATTCATTCAAAGTGTTCGGCGGAGAGCACTTCGCCGGAGTCGCGTGTGCCCAGTGCCCGCCAGACGGATCGGGCGACGGCGTCGTGGAGCGGCTTGGTGGAACCGTCCATGAAAAGGACGTTGACAATGCCGGGATGAAAACTGCGGGCGGTGACGGCCGCATAGGACGGCTGCGTGGCACTATGCCCTTCTTGCCGGGAGTTATAGTCGATGTCATAGGTCCGCCCGTCGCTATGCACGTAGGCGACAAAGGTATTGGGGGGAAAGACCGTCGTGATGCCGCTGTGATGCACCCGCCCGTCGCACCATTCCGTGTGCCCGGTATTCTTGAACTGAGCGCCGGAGGCCAAGGGGGCAAGTTCCGCGGGGGATTCCGGAACCGTGGGACCGGGATCCGCCGTGTTGCGGAAATAAGAAGTAAAGGTTTTCACTTCCGCCGCGCAGAGCGTATTGCTCAAACCGTCGCGGAAGTGCGCCGGCCTCAACCGGCTGTTGACGTAAAACGATCCGTCGCCTCCTTGGCCGGTCTGGGGATCGTGAACCAGCCACGTGCCGAAATTGAAACCGTAATTCTGCGGATAGGTGTAGGGATTTCCGCTTCCGTCTACACGAACGCGGTCGTTTCTCTCCGTGGGACAAAGATAACACGGCATTCGCGTGGTCGGGACGCCCGTGTTGACTTGAGCGTCCCAGGCGACGTCCAACCGAACTCGCTTGTAGGCGTTGCCTTGTTCTAAATACGGCAACAGTCGTCCGTGGATCGACCAGGAGCCGTTGTTGCCGCTGAGCGTTGTGCCGGGTTGAATGCAAAAACTCGGCGGAAAGATCTTGTTCGCGACCGAGTAGTTATGGACGGCCACTCCGATTTGTTTGAGGTGGTTGAGGCATTGCGTGCGGCGTGCCGCTTCACGCGCCGCCTGAACCGCCGGCAGCAGGAGACCGATCAGGATGCTGATGATGGCAATGACCACCAGCAGCTCGACAAGGGTGAAAGCGCGGCGCGGCGATGCCTTGCCAAGCCGCAAGCGGCTGCCGCAATATTGGTTCAATTTGCAATTTGAAATTTGAAATTTGAAATTTGAAATCGACATTATCTCCAGGGTCTTGAACTCCATTTCCCAGTCTCCTATTTTTCAGGTTTGCAGTAGGAGAGGGCCAACAGCGCAAAACCCGTCGCCAGGTTCGGATCGCCTTCCATCCACCGGTTATTCTCATTGACCCAGGAACCGTCCTGATTCTGGCGGCGGAAAAGCTCCTCGGCCAATTCGCGGCGCCAATCGTGCTTCACGCCCTTGGTGTCCTTGAACTCGTCGGTTCCCAGGGCGCTAAGCGCCTTGGCGAAGGTGTGATAATAATAATACAGTCCGGCGCTGCCCATGCCGGGATTGTGCTTCACGTCGTAGTGCTTGCGGATCCACTCCACGGCGGCCTTGACGCGGGGATCGTCTTTCGTCAGGCCCGCGTAGATCATGCTCTTCAGGCCCGAATAGGTCATCGAGCCGTAGCTCCGCAGCCCTCCCTCGGCCGTCTCACGTTCCTTGTCCTGCCGGCTGAGCACCGGGGTATAATAGAATCCGCCGTCGTTGACCTTCGCGGCAAAAGGGGTGGTGTTGTGGGGACTCTCGAGATTCTGGCAGCGGGAGACGAAGGCCAACGCCTTTTGAACGGCCTCGTCGTCCGGCTTGGCGCCGGAGGCTTTCAGGGCGTCGACCAGATACGCGGTGTTCGAGAGGTCGGGCCGCGACTTGCGGTTGTAGCCCGCGCCGCCGTAGGCCAGGTCGGATTTCTGCTTGCCGGTTTTTTCTCCCTGCTGAATCCCGCGGAGAAATGCCTCGGCGCGCTTGATGATCTTGTCGTAACGTCCGTCGCGGTTGGCTTGGCGGAAGCAGATCAACGCCACGCAAGTTTCGTAATTGGCGATGAAACTACCGGGCGTGTGGATCCCGCCGCTTTCCTGCACGTATTCTTCCAGGAATTTGAGACTTTTCGCCGCCAGCGGATCGTCGGGCGTTCGGCCGCAACGGAGCACGGCGGTCGTGATCAAGGCCGTAACTCCCACGCCCGCCCGGGCGCCGTAAGAACCGTCGGGCAATTGGCCCTGATTTTGCAGGAAGTCCATCGCCCGCTGGACGCAGCGCCGATATTGCTCGGGTTTAGGACCGTGCTTTGCCGGGACTGCCTCCTCCGCAGCGTCAAGTTTTAATAGCCCGGTCGCCAACCAAAAGAAAACGAAAACGTAAATTCCGGAGCCGAAAAAAATGCGCCAAGGGCATGATTTTCTACGTCCTTGAGTCATGAGTTCCTCTTGATCTGGAGTTCGAGTAAAGAAACCAATTACGGTTGAAGGGAGCAACGCCCCTGTGGTTCTATATTGCCAGATCAAATTACTGATGTTAATAGAGCAAAATCGATGCCTATACATTGGGGTTGTATTTTACGTTGCAACCTATTGCCCACATTATGGTTGCGATTTTATAACATTACGTCGAAAAGGAGAGGCGTGTTGATGTGATTGACATTCGTGTCGATATAATCGACACTGAATTTCAGTCTTTACGTTCATTGCATAAGGGTATCTGGAATGCGGTGGTCCATCCGTCTTCAATTACTGCTGCCGATGGTTTCCGCGGTGCTGCTGGCGAGCTTTCTGGCCACCGGTATCACCGCGTATTGGATCGCCCGCCGGGTACGCGTCGAACAGGCGGAACGTATGCGTCGGACGGTGCAGACGTTGGCGGACGCAACGTTTCCGCTGACCGACAAGGTCCTGGATCAGATGAGCGGGCTGAGCGGGGCCGAATTTGTACTAATGGAGGAAGGTTCTCGCCTTCGGGAAAAGACCCTCTTGCTGGAACCGGCCGAGGTTGCGCAACTCGCGGCGGTCCTTGGCGACCGTCGGAGCGGCGACGGCATGAAAAACCTGCCGGTCACCCTGGGCCAGCGCGATTACCTGGTCGATTTTCTCCCGATTTCGAGCCGGTCGTCGTTCTCGAAACCGGCAACCCTGTTCGTGCTGTACCCGGAAGCACAACTCGCCGGTCAGATCCGCCGGGCGGTGCTTCCGGCCTTGATCGCCGGGGCCGTTTCGGCGGCGATTGCCTCGCTAATCACCGCTTGGCTGGCGCAGAGGTTTCTGCGGCCGATCCACGCCTTAGTGGCCCGGACGGCCCGCATTGCGGAGGGTGATTTCACGCCGATCCCGGCGACGCGGGGCAACCAAGAATTATGCCACCTGGCCGAGTCGATCAACGCCATGGCCGAACAGTTGGCCAAGTACGCCGAACAGGTCCGGCGCGACGAGCGGCTCAAGGCGCTGGGAGAACTGGGCGCGGCCATGGCCCACCAGCTCCGCAACGCGGCCGCCGGCGGGAAAATGGCCATCGAACTGCACCGCCGCGACTATCCCGACGAAAAGGCCGACCAGTCGCTGGACGTGGCGCTGCGGCAGCTCCAGTTGATGGATTCCTACCTGAAGCAGTTCCTGGCCATCGGCCGACCGGAACCAGTCCGACGCAGGCGCGTCGACCTGACGGAACTGATCGAGGAAGTGCTCGGCCTGCTCCGCCCGACGTACAACCACGTGGGAGTCGACCTCCAGTTCCCTACGCCGGCGGAACCGTTTTTCGTTCAGGCCGATCCGGAGTCCCTGCGGCAATTGACGACCAATCTGATCCGCAACGCGGTGGAGGCCGCCGCGTCGAACCTGGAGCAACCGCCGCGGGTCGGGTTGGAACTCATTCGAACCGACGAAGGCCGGGGGATGCTGACGGTTCAAGATACGGGCGTCGGCCCGCCCCTCGCCGTGAGCGACCGGATTTTTGAACCCTTTGTCACCGGCAAACCGGAAGGCATCGGGTTGGGATTGTTCGTGGCCCGCCGGGCCGCCGAGGCGGCCGACGGAAGTCTGGAGTGGCGCCGAAACGACGGTTGGACGAAGTTCATTTTTCAGTTCCCTCTCGAAGGAACTCTCCCGGAAAAATTTTAACTCCAGAGGAGGCCAGGCATTCCTGCCCGTCTTTTCACGCCGGACCGGAACGTCTGGCCTCCTGTTAGGGACGTAATACCATGGCACACATCCTGATCGTTGACGACGAACCGAGCATTTGCTGGGGATTGAACCAACTTGCCGTCCGCCTGGGACACACGGCGGCGGTCGCTCCGTCGGCGGAGCAGGCCTTGTCGGCCGTGCGGGGACAGCCGCCGGAGGTGATTTTCCTGGACGTGCGGTTGCCGGGCATGGACGGCCTGAAGGCGATGGACCGATTCCGGGAAGCACTGGGGACGGTGGCGATCGTCGTGATGACCGCCTATGGCGAATTGGCCACGGCGGTCGAGGCGGTGCGGAAAGGGGCGTTCGAATACCTGGTAAAACCCTTCGACCTGAACGTCGCCCAGCGCATTCTGGAGCGGGCCCTGGCACGGCCAGCCGCCGAAGCAACGAAAAAAACGGGGATGCAGCTAGTTTCTCAGAACGGTTCGGAAGGAGATCCGCGAAAACTCGATGCATCTGCGTTGTTGCCGCCGGAGCAACGCCTGATCGGTTCGTCGCCGGTGATGCAGGAAGTCTTCAAGCGGATTGCCGTGGTGGCGCCGACCGAGGCCTGCGTCCATCTTCGCGGCGAGAGCGGGACGGGCAAGGAACTGATGGCGCGGGCCATCCACCGCTACAGCCGCCGGTCGGCCGGTCCGTTCGTGGCCGTCAATATTGCCTCGCTCAGCCCGACGCTGGCTGAAAGCGAGTTGTTCGGTCACGTTCGGGGCGCATTCACCGGGGCGGAACAGACGCGGAAGGGCCTGCTGGAGCAGGCCCACGGGGGCACCCTGTTCTTTGACGAGGTCGCCGACATCCCGCCCTCCACACAGGTCAAGCTGCTCCGCGTGCTGGAATTCGGCGAGATTCTTCCGGTGGGAGCAACGCAGCCGGTGCGGAGCGATTTCCGGGTGATCTCCGCGACGCACCAGAATCTCCACCAGAGGGTGGTGGAAGGCACATTCCGGCACGACCTGTATTTCCGGTTGATCACTTTTGAGATTGACATTCCCCCGCTACGCCGGCGGCGGGGCGATCTGGCCGAACTGGCGGGTCACTTCCTGGATCTTCTCGCCGCACGGAACGGTTCACCGCGGGTGCCTTTGGACGACGAGATGCTTTCCGCCCTGGAGAAACGCCCCTGGTACGGCAACGTCCGCGAGTTGCGGAACGCCTTGGAACACGCTTTGATTTTAGCGCGGGGAGGCGTGCCTCTGCCCGAACACTTGCCGCCGCCGACGCCGCCGGGGGCCGATGCCCTCCGGACCCGGGAAGCCATGCTGGATTGGCTGATCCGCGACTGGGCGCTCAGCGAGTTGAAACAGGAGGCGGTCGGCGATTTGTACGCCCGGCTGCTGAGGATCGTCGAGCCGCCGCTCTTGGAGGCCGCCATGCAGCGGCACGGAGGGCAGTTCCTGGCGGCCGCAAAACAACTCGGACTGCATCGCGTAACGTTGAAACGGAAGGTCAGCCATTACCGCGATTCCGCCGCGCCGTCATCGTGAAGGAGAGCGCACGTCAAAGATCGAAAGCCGAGGGTTGGCAGACGGTCCTCGGCCCGCGTCCTTCGGCTCCCGACTGCCGGCGGTCACCGGTGTGGCAATGTTGAGCAACTTGGCGTCGAGGTGGAGCCGGGCGCGTCGGGCCGCCTCATTGTTGATTTCAAAGCGAACGCGATTTCCCTCGAGATAAAAATTGATGATCCCGCCTTCCTTGGCAAAGTCGGGACTCTCCCCCACCAGCAAGACGCCTACTCCGCTGATTTTCCGGATTGCCGCGAGCTGCTGCTCGGGGGTCAGAGAGCGGGAGATAAACACTATTTGACACCCCGGCTGGTATTGCTCCAGGGAGGGAAACCGGCGGATGACGATGGTTCGCCCCTGAATCTTCCGCTTCCGGGCAATGAAGTCCAGCGCATCGGCAAAGTCATCCCGGCCGACAATGCCGATGAGGAACTTGTCGCCGGCGGCCTCCAAGGCCGCTTTAGGCCACTCGACGTTCAAGCCTAAGGCGTACAAGTCCGCGGCCTTGACGATATACTCGTCCGGTAGGGAGTCGGCCGGGGACGTTTGCCCGCTAATCGGCAAAACGACGCCCAGCAGGATGATAAACGCCGACGCGACGATCGCCACGGCCCCCCTAAGTCGCGGCACAAGGCTCGATCGGACAGCATTCCGGACGGAGAGGAACCGGGCGGACGGCGCTCCGGACGTCGTTCGATAAAAACGCCTTAGTTCACGGAAGCAGTTCACGATGGAATACCTCTTGTATTTTTTCAAGCCTTTTTTTCAATATGTCTTTGGCGGATGAGGCGACAAACCGGTATTCAATGCCGGAAAATAAGCTGGGTATAAACCTCCTCTTGCACTTCGGTGCGGATGGTGCCGAAGTAAAGGTCGTTTCCATATTCCGGGTGCGCTCCGGCAAGCAGGTTCCGTCCTACGACGGACCACTCGAAGTTCTTTCGGGGGCGCCAAGCCAATCGGAGATCGGCCGCAAAGTAACTGGGGACCTCTTCGTACGGAAGACTATCGACGTAGCGGCCGGTCAAATCCAGTTCCCAGTTCCTGCCCAGATCCCAAGAGGATTGGAGATAAAACTGGTTTCGCGGACTTTCGCCTTCATACGCTTCGGGTGTCTTTGAACCGGGGACCGGATTGAACGTCAAGATCATGAAGGTGTAGTTGCCTCGAAGGGTCCAGTGGGGTGTGACGCGGTAGTTACCCGTCCATTCAAAACCATAGGTTTGCCCGATCAATTTATTGGCAAACATTCCCGGCATAATCCAGAAATCGGGACCGGGAATGGGATAGTCGAATTGTACGGTGCCGATATGGCGATAATCGAAAAGATACAAGGCCAAGTCCCAGGAAAATCGTTCCGTCGTCTGTTCCCGATATCCGCACTCGTAGGCGATCAACTCCTCGGAGATCATTAGCGGATTGCCCATGATGAAGGGGTAAACCACGACCGGATCGGTCTGGATCGGCGCCAGGAGGGCATAGCCGTTGACTTCCGCCCAGGAGGGAATACGGACGGCGCGGGAAACCGCTCCCCAGATGGAACGCTTGTGATCGGGGGTCCAGAGCACGCGGACCGTCGGCTGATACTCGAAGCCCGTAAAACTGTTGTTCTCAAACTTCGAGCCGAGAGTCAGATACCACCGATCCTCGACCAGGGTGATTTGATCCTGGGCGAAATAACTGAGAAAATAGTCGGACCGCTCCGGCGGAATCATGCCAAAAAAGGTGGAATCTTGGGCCTCGCCCCGCGTGGTGCGATAGTTCACGCCCCAGATCACCTCGTGACGCTCTCCCAGGGGGAACCGGTGCTGCCAATCGGCGACGAAGGTGTCGCGGTTTTCCCCCATGTTATATTTTAGCCAGTGCCGCTCCGTGCGGTCGTAGTACACCATGGCCGCCCAATCCGACTGTTCATCAATCCGGTGTTTCCAATGGAGAATGACGTCTTCTCCGCTGACGTGCTCATCATTGGTGACCATTTGGTAATAGGGATCGGAAAACTGCGGCAAGATGGCCAAACTCCCGCTGTAGCCGTTATAATACTGGCCCTGGAAGGTAAAGGCGTCGTCGTTGCCGGGTTCCCAATCCATGCGGAATCCGCCGCGCGCCTGGCGCCAATCGTCCGCAGCGATCATGTCCGGTAAAAAACCCGGCCCGCGCTCGAACCATTTTCCGAAGAATCGGTAGTGGAAGTCGTCTCCGTTGCCGCCCCCGTAGCGGACGCTGCTGAATCCAAGTTCTTCCGTTCCCGTTCCGGACTCGACGTAGGCGCCCTGGGTGTTCTTGGCATTTTTGGTGATGATATTGATGATGCCGTTGACCGCGTTGGCGCCCCAGATCGAGGCGCCCGGACCGCGGATCACCTCGATGCGTTCCACGTCCTCCAAGAGCAGGTCCTGCACGTCCCAAAATACGCAGCCAAACAACGGCGTGTAGACCATCCGGCCGTCGATTTGAACCAAGAGATGGTTGGTAAAACGCCAGTTGATGCCTCGAATGGAAATCGCCCATTTGTTGGAGTCGATCTGCGCCACCTCGACGCCCGGCG
Organism: Pirellulales bacterium; assembly: GCA_016936015.1. Taxonomy (GTDB): domain Bacteria; phylum Planctomycetota; class Planctomycetia; order Pirellulales; family Thermoguttaceae; genus JAFGPV01. The sequence continues at coordinate 25,816 of JAFGPV010000069.1, read as the reverse complement.
CCATGCGGAGGACGTCGGGAATCGTTTTCGCGCCCGAGCGGCGGATCATCTCGTTGGTGATGACGAAGACGGCATAGGGCGTTTTGCCGATCGTGCTCTCCTGGCGGGAGACCGTGGAAACCTGCGTATCCAGCGACGGAGAGCCGGCACCTCCACCGACTTTCACCTGGGAGAGTTGAGCAATGTCCTTATCGACCAAGTTGAGCAACTTGTCCAACTTGTCGCTATGTTCCGCGCCGGAGTCGACGGCAGCCTCTCTCCCCGTTGCTGACGGTTCCTGTCCGATGACCTCTTGAATCCCAAAACCGTCAACGAGCGCAAAAAATACTCCCGTAAACATCCCCAAGCAATATAACCGAGGATACGATAGGAGGTCCATCCGGACACCTGGATAAAGATCAATTGAGTCTCTACGCAAAATCAACCATGTCCAACACGCCAGGGGATTGATGGCGTGCTCTAGTTCAGACACAAGAAACCTGTCTTCCTTCTTCGGCATAGTCCACAAGGCATATAAACTACATCCACCAAAAGCGTTACATCTTGAAATTCAAGGACTTCCTTTAGGCCACAAACTTTATCTAAACGGCACACTTTTTAGCGTCGCCAGATCAATTGGGTGTAGACCTCCTGCCGGACATCTGTGCGGAGCGTGCCGAGAATCTGGTCGTTTCCAAATTCGGGATGGGCGCCGTCCAGCAGGTTCCGGCCCACCACCGACCACTCCAGGTTCTCCCGAGGGCGCCACGCCAAGCGGACGTCCCCGACGAAGTAATGCGGCGTCTCGGCGGTTGGAAGGTTATCCACGTAGCGGCCGATCAGGTCGAGTTCCCAGCGGTCTCCCAGGTCCCAGGACGAACAGACGTAGAACTGATTCCGCGGACTTTCTCCTTCTTGAACCTCCGCCGTGTCCGTTCCAGGAACGGGCGCCAAATCCATAACCAGGAACGAATACGCCCCTCGCATTTTCCAGCGGGAGGTCATCACATAATCCACCGCCCACTCAAATCCGTAGGTTTCGCCGCACATGGCGTTCTGAAAGCCCATCGGCAGGTAGGACCCTACGGGCGCCGGTTCCGGAAAACCGGCGGGAACGATCACAATGCATTGTTGATAATCCTGGTAGAAGACGGCCAAATCCCAGGAGAACCGCTCCGTCACCTGAGTGCGATATCCCCATTCGTAGGCAATCGATTCCTCGGCCAGCAAGTACGGATTGCCGGAAATCTGGGGGTAAACGGGATCGGGATCGGTGACGACCGGGGCCGCCGTAAACAGGGCGTTGCATTCCGTCCGGGTCGGCATGCGCACGGCGCGGGAGACGGCCCCCCAAATCGAATGCCGATCGTCCGGGGTCCAGAGCACGCGGACCGTCGGCTGGTAGTTAAAGTCGACGTAGCTGTTGTGCTCGAACCGGCATCCCAAAATCAGGAACCAACGGTCCTCCACCACGGCGATCTGATCCTGGGCGAAATAACTGAGGAAGTAATCCGACCGGCGCGGGGGAATCATGTTCACAAACGGCGAGGCATACGTGGAATCGCCGGTTGTACGGTATTCGAATCCCCAGATCAACTCGTGGCGGGCGCCGAGCGGCCTCCGTCGCTGAAAATTGACGTCGAAGGTGTCCCGATCGATCCCGAAGCCGTAGTTCACCCAATGCCGTTCCGTGCGGTCATAGTACATCCACAGCGTGGTATCGGACTGTTCGTCGACGACCCGCCGCCACCGCAGCAAGGCGTTTTCGCCGCTGACGTGCGCGCTGTCGTGATCGATGGAATAGTACGGATCGGAGAATTGGGGAAAGATCGATTGATCGCCGCTGTAGCCGTTGTAATAATCTCCTTGGAACGTAATCGTGTCTTCCCGGGTGGCGTTCCAATCCGCGCGGAATCCGCCCCGGGCCTGCCGCCAATCGTCGTAGGCGGGACCGTCGGGATTGAAGCCCGCTCCGCGCTCGAACCATTTGCCATAGAACCGATAGTGGAGGTCGTCTCCGTTGCCGCCGCCGCAACGCAAGCCGGAGTATCCCAGCTCTTGAGTTCCCGTTCCATTCTCGAAGTAGGTTCCCTGCGTGTCCTTGGCGCGTTTTGTGATGATGTTGATGATGCCGTTGACGGCGTTCGATCCCCACATCGCCGATCCCGGTCCGCGGATCACTTCAATCCGTTCTACATCCTCCAGGAGCAGGTCCTGCACGTCCCAGAATACGCCGCCGAAGGTCACCGTATAGACCGACCGGCCGTCGATTTGAACCAGCAACTGGTTCGCGAACCGCACATTGAAACCGCGGATTGAGATCGCCCACTTGTTGGAGTCGATCCGTGCGACATCTACCCCCGGCGCCAGCCGCAACACGTCGGGGATGGTTTTCGCTCCCGAGCGGCGGATCATCTCGTTGGTGATAACGTACACCGCCGCCGCCGATTTGCCCACGGTGCTCTCCTGGCGCGCCACGGTCGAAACCGGAACGTCGAGTGAGGGCGAACCGGTTCCCCGATTGACCGGCACCTGGGAGAGTTGAGAAAGATCCTTGTCAGCCATCTCCAGTAATTTGTCCAGTTTGTCCCCCGGCGGAGACTCCGGTCCCGGCTGCGCGACCGACGACGGCGATGCCGCTTCCTGTCCGACGATGGGTTGCCCTGCGGCAAGAATATTTGAAAACAACAGCAATCCCCAAATACCCCATCCTCGTTTCTGGATTTTTGCCCGGAATTGCATGGAATTTTATTTATAGAAATTTTCTGGAAATATCTTTCTCCTCGATGCAAGGAGAGAAAAATACGTCCTTTTAGGAGAATATTTCCATCCTTATTCTTATCATCTCGGTAAGGTTTGACGGACAAAATGATTATATTCCCCACAGTCGTTACAATCGGATCATTTGTCATAAACGAACGTCTGCCGCCAGGGAGGATATATCAACGAAGGGGTTGGCCTTAAGAAAGAAACGTCCAAATCCAGCAGCCGGTGGCTACCTCGGAGAGGTCTCGGCGGCGGTCATGGCAGCGGAGTACGCCTGCCGGAGTTGTTCGCCCAGATCGGGCAGAGTCCTGCAGAAACAGTCCACCAAATCATCCAGCGCCGACCAGCCGAGGGATTCAAAACGGAAGCGGATCTCCGCATCGGCCGCCGAGGGATGAACGAGCATCCATCCCCCGGGCGTGTCGATCCGCAGACCGTCGAGCCGACGTTGGGGGAACGACTCCCAGGCGGTTTGCAGTTGTTCGAGAATCGCCGGCTGGGCTTCGGAAGGAACCGCCAGGCAGAGATCAGGAGTGATGAAGACCGGCGGACACCCACGCCGGAGTTCGGACATCTTCAAACCGCTTTGGGCCAGGAAGGCGATCAACCGGCAGGCGGTGTACAGTCCGTCGTCGCCGCCTTGCAACGCCTGATAGAAATAATGGCCGCTGAGATCCGCCCCGAAAAGCGATCCGCTTTCGCGCATCCGAGTGCGGAGGAAAGCGTATCCGCTCCGCTCGACCAGCAGTTCGGCGCCGTGCTGTTTCGCCCGCTCCGGCAGCCGATTGGAGAATTTCTGGTCGTAGACGAAGGCCCGGCCCTGCCACTCCGCGGTGGGAAAGGTCTCCAGCAGGATGCAGGCGGACTCCTCGGGAGTAAGCACCACGCCCTGATCGTCGACCAGGGCCACGCAGTCGCCGTCTCCGTCGAAGGCCACGCCCAGGTCCGCCCGCTCGTGATACACCGCTTCGCTCAGCTCCTCAAGGATCTGAAGCCGTGTGCAATCGGGGGTCAGGCCGGCGAAGTTGCCGTCGGACTGCTCATGGATCGCCGAGAACAGGCATTGGGGAAAAATGGCGTGGAGATAGCGCCGCGCCTTGCCCGACCATCCGCCGTGCAGCGGATCGAGCACAACGTGTAAATGCGATCCCAATGCATCGACCCAGGTTTCCTGCAAATCCGCGACGTAGTCGAAGGAGATGTCCAACTGTCGCGCAGCGGCGGGGGAGCGTCCGGTTTCCGACGCGGACTCTTCCGCGGCGCGGCCCAACGCCTCGACGTCCGACAACGTTGGCGGACGGTCGCCCACCATCCATTGCAATCCATTCATCCCCGCCGGATGATGGGAGGCCGTCACGATCGCACAGCCGTCGGCGCGCAACCGTTGCTTCGCATGGTATACCATCGGGGTCGGCAAAATCCCCAGGTTCACCACGTCGAGTCCCGCCCGGCACAGACCTTCGATCAAGGCCGCATGGTAGGCCGGGGTGGAGGAACGGAGGTCGCCGCCGACGGCGAATTTCGCATGGGGCGGGAGTTGCATCCCCAGGGCGCATCCCCAACGGTCATAGAGTTCCGGCGTTAATTCGCTTCGGTCCCGGCCCCGGATCCCGCAAGATTGGTAGATGCTCACACGTGTCCTCGCTTAAACTCCCCCAAATAAGTCCGAGATGTCGATTGCACTGATCAATAAATTATTCGCAGCCGGGGAAGTCCTTGTCCAGCAAGACCCCCGTTTTACGGACTCATCCGAACCGACGACATTTCAACTCATTGCCGAAAGGCGCCTGCCCTCATTGCCCGTAATACTCCCGGGCCGGCGGCGAAGGGACCGCGCCTGGCAGGTCTTCCGCATACCAGGTGTCCAACACGGCGCACCAATCCGATTGTTTTTTTACGGCAACGAAGGCGTCGCGGACCCGGGAGGCGTTCGGGTGCAGCCGGGCGTATTTGATGCCGAACTTCCGCAGCCGGGCGGAGGCCCGTTTCTCGCCGTAGATCTCCTCCGCCAAGCGATAGTGCTCGGCAATCACTGCCCGCTGCTCGTGCAACGGCGGGGGCCGCCACGGCCGACCCTCAGCCAGCGCCCGGGTGTGCGGAAAAATCCACGGATTGCCGATGGCGCCCCGGGCGACGCTGACGCCGTCCACGCCCGTCCTCTGAAACATCGCCAGGCAGTCCTCCGCGGCAAGCAGGTCGCCGCTGCCGAGCACTGTCTTGCCGCCGGCTCGACGCTTCACTTCCCGCAGAAAATCCCAATCGGCCCGGCCCGCGTAACGCTGTAGGACCGTGCGGGGATGCACCGTGACGGCGGCCGCCTCCCGTTGAAAGGCACCGTCGAAGATCCGAAAGAAATTCTCCGCACTGAGCGGACTATCGTCCCAGCCGCGTCGCATTTTGACCGTCAGGGGAACCTGTGGCGGCAGCGCGTCGCGGACCCGGGCGACGATCTCCAGGGCGGTCTCTGGCCGGCTCAATAAAAATCCTCCGCGGCCGCGGCCAAGCACCTTTTTCACCGGGCAGGCGAAATTCAGGTCGATGACGTCAAATCCCGCCTCGACGAGTTTCAGCGCGGCGGGTGGGAACTCTTCCGGCACGCCCCCCATCAACTGCGCCCCACAGGGATGCTCTTCGTCGGTAATCCGCAGGAACCGCCGCGCCTTGCTCCCCTTAGTAACGTTCAGGATGAACCGGTCCAACAGCACTTCGCACACGGTGTAGGGCGCGCCCAACCGCCGGGCGACGACCCGCATCGGCCAATCGCTGTACCCGCTCAGCGCCGCCTGGACGACGGGAAATCCGATCCGCACGGGACCGATACTCAAGGGCGGTAAGGAATGGAGCATGAGGCGTTAAGAAAAGATGGATCAAGTTTCATCTTTCGAGTTTTCGCGGCCGAATTCTGGAGTTCCCGCTTCCGCTGGGCGGTGTACGCCCACCACGGCCGGGCCGGGGCGCCGCCCATAAATCGGACCGCGGAAATGAACACATCCAGCACACAGGGATCCTGGCGTTTTCGGGTGACCTGGCAAAGCTTCTCATACATCGCGTAGGGATCGCGCCGTTTCAGGTCCCCCGGCCGTAAAATTCCGATCCGCCGCAGGTCCGCGGCGATCGCCGGCCCGACGTTCGGAAGCTGCTCCAGTCGGGTGCATTGATTCAGGGAAATGCATTTCATCCTTCTCTCCAGATACTTTCTCTGAAATAACCGTTCAAAGCGGCGGATTACTTGAAGAGGACGGTCTCTGTTGGAGCCAGGCGGCTTCGATCTCTTCCAAAGTCCGGCCCTTGGTTTCCGGAACGCTAGACCACACGAAGCAGAACGTCAACAGGCTGAGGATGCTGTAGATTTGAAAGGTCGGAGCGTTTCCGATCTGTTTAACGAGCATGGGGTAGGTCTGTGAAACCAAGTAGCACGCCGTCCAGAGGGCGAAGGTGGCCACGGTCATGGCCCGACCACGGACCTTGTTGGGGAAGATTTCCGAAATGACGATCCAGACGACGGGCCCCATCGCCGCGCAGAATGCAGCCACGTAAATCAGGACGAACACGAGCAACAGGGCGTTCGATCCGTTCACGTAATAGATCCACCCAACCGCCGCCAACGCCGCCGCCTGTAACAGCGAACCACCCAACATCAGCGTTTTCCGGCCCAACCGGTCCACCAGCCAGATGGCAACGAAAGTGAACGAAAAATTGACCGCGCCGATGACTACGGCCTGTCGGAACGCGCTGCTGGCCTCGGCGCCGATGGCCTTGAAAATCTCAGGGGCATAGTACAGGATCGCGTTGATTCCACTGAACTGCTGAAACAGCGCAAGGCAGATCCCGATCAGCAACGCCGGCCGGAACTCGGGGGCGATGACTTCGCGGAATCCTCCTGTTTCATGCCGAAGCGAATCCTCGATCTGTGCCAACACCAAGCCGGCCGAATCGGGATCCACGATCCGTTCCAAGACGTCTTTCGCCCGATCGCGGCGGCCCCGGGCCATCAGCCAACGGGGGCTTTCGGGCACCAGCATGATCAGCACGCCGAAGAGCAGCGCCGGCAACGTCTCGGAAGCGAACATCCACCGCCATCCGGTTTCGGTGTTCCAGGCCTCGCTTCCCTGCCCATGGATCAGCATGTTGACGAAAAAGACCAGGGAGATCCCCACAACGATGGCCAATTGATAGAGCGACACGAGCCGTCCACGGATCTTCTCGGGAGCCAGTTCGGCAATGTACATGGGCACGGTCATTGAGGCGCCGCCGACGGCCAGGCCGCCGAGGATCCGCGCCACGGCCAACTCCGCCAGCGTCCGCGGCAGGGCCGAACACACGGCCGAGGCGGCAAACAGGAGCGAACACAACAGCAGCGTGCGTTTGCGTCCGATCGCGTCGCTGATAAATCCGGCCGCCAGCGCCCCGCCGATGCACCCCACCAGGGCGCTCGATGCCGCCCAACCTTTTTGGGCGTCGTTGAGACCGAAGAAGTCGGTCAAATAGCCGATGCACCCGGAAATCACGGCCGTATCGTAGCCGAATAAAAATCCCCCCAAAGCCGCCGTGATCGTCACCGGCAGCAGATATCGATAGCGGATCGTTGGTTCCCGGTGTTTCGCAATTTCCATTGGTTCAGGGCTTTCTTTTTTATTCTTCGAATTCATCCTTCTCGTCCCAAGGTTCTTCATCGGGCTGCTCCCACGGCTCCCCATCCTCCTCGTCGTCGAAGGAAACCCAACCGCCGTGCTCGTCCTGGTAATTGGGATCGGTCGGGAGGATGTCGAAACCGAAGCCGATGCCGTCGCAGCCGGGGGTCGGACAGCACCAAAAACCCTGCGGCGTGCCGTCGGCGGAGATACATTCACGCCATTCGATCAGGTAACTGTCGTATTCCTGGTCGCAGTGCAGGCAATGGACCTCGATGGGAATTTCCGGCGGCTTGAACGGATCGGCCTGGGGATCGAGAGGATTATCTGACATGATCTCTGGTTAAATACGGAACTGGAAGGCTGAAGACTTCTCTTCGAAAATCCGGACTCCATCTTACACCATAGAATCTCTATCGTCGATGATACTCCCCTCCTCCCCAGGAGACATTTAACATCAGGAAAAAAAGAAGATTCGACCGGCTCTAGGCGTTTTCCGGACCACCGCAAAGGCAAGAATGAAGTCCGCCGCGATCTCGACGCCCAGCCGGTCCGGCTGGCAACGACGGGACGTCAGATGCTTGCCCCCCCTGACCGCCAGGCGCGCTTGAACATCGCGTCAAGCGGCGCAAGTGCGTGTCGAAACAGGAACCCATCCACCAAGGACAAACGTGCCCGGCCATGAGGATCTCCTGGAAACGCCTGCAAAACCGATTCCCAGGCTTTTCACCGAAAAAAATGGTAAAATCCAATTATCGATGAACCAATCGACGCTCAGCCAAGACCAAGAGAATACATGGCAGATGCATCCGCCGACATTCAAGACCAGTTGCTGGTTATGGACGCCCTGGACGGTGATGCCCGGGCGATGGAAAAGCTCGTCGGCCGATGGCAGAAACGTCTGTGGCTTCATGCCTTCCGGCTGACGGCCGATCACCACGCCGCCTGGGACGTTACCCAGCAAAGCCGGCTGGGGATCATCAAGGTGTTCACCTGGCTAATGATCCACCGCAACGACATCAAGCGGGAAATCAAGCGGCTGGAACTGCGGATCGCGGAGCTTGCCGCGGCAGGAAAATGATGGACCCGTTCATGCTACTTCCATGGAGATCCCGATGGATACGCCGGATAAAATAAAAAGTTATGACAAATACAAGAGGAGCAGCTATGAATCCTATAATTTCAAGATGCCGAAAATCTATGACGACTTGTTCTGGATCAAGATTTTCAAGGTGGACGCATGGGATCAAGAAGTGCTCGCTCAACTCGGCGATTCTCTCTCCTCGATTCGGGTTCTCGACGTCGGTTGCGCCACCGGGCGTCTGCTTTGCCGACTTGCCGAAGCCGGCGTAAAGAACCTCTGCGGAACGGACCTGGCGGCCAATATTCTTGACGTCGCCAGGAAAAAATTCTCATCCTTCGACGTCATCGCGGATTTGATAACTGCCGACGCTGAAGAAAAGCTTCCCTGGCCGGACGACACGTTTGATTATGTCACCTTGACCGGCGTTTTCCATCATTTTTACCAACCGCAAAAAGCACTCCAGGAAATCCATCGCGTGCTGAAAACCGGCGGACGCTTTATACTGATCGACCCCTGGTTTCCGCCGGTGATAAGACAATTATTGAATTTTTACCTGCTGTTTTTTCCCCACGACGGCGACTGCAAATTCCGTTCGCCCAAGGGCTTGCTTAAACTGCTGGACTCTGCTCGTCTGTCGAAACTTCGGTTGAATCGAGTCGCAAAGACCGCCTATATGATCGTGTCGGAAAAATAGTACGGCAGCAATTTGTATTGATTGGCAGTCTTGCCGCATAAACAAAGCACCTTTTCGTTATTTCCCATCTTTCGTTACTCAAGCGGGAAACGTGATCCTCGTTGATCCCCGGGAGAATGGACGGCCTTACGAACGCGTTGCCGTCTTCGTGGTGCAGAAGAATCTCACGTTCCGCGCCGCGCCGACGGCCGACGAGTGAAACTCTCGGGCAAGGGTTTCGATTTCAGCGGTGTGGGAAAGAAGCCCCGGGCAATCTTTCAGTTCAACCGCGGGACCGACGGCTGCACGCTCGGAGGATTCGAGTTGATCGGGGCGCACAACCAGTCGCACAATGGGACCGAAGTGCGAATCAACCAGGCAAATCGGATTACCGTCAGAAACTGTTCGATCCACGGCAACGACATGGGCGTGATGTCCAACGGCGACGGCTCGGCGATTAATCCGCGAATCAACCTCCTCCATCATTCTTTCCTTCATCTTTTTTCGCCGATCGGGCAGATCGCACGTCGATATTCCCCGAGCGGTTGATGATCAACCGGCCGGTCAACAGTGCGTATTGCACGCTCCAGAGGATCGCCGCTAAAAATGCCGCGAGCGCTGCAAAATAGACAATCACATGGGCCCCGAAAAATCTCCAGTAAACCAGCAATCCAATTCCCGAGAGAAAAGCCAGTACACCCACCGAGAGTTTGGACCACGTCACGTGTCTGAGCTGGGTCTGGGCGTGCGTATTCAGCGCCGCGTGCGCGGTCAGATTCGCTAAATCGCGGAGTGCCGTGATATCACCACGTTTTTCCGGCGCGACGGCCCGAGGCGCAAGATCCTCCGTCTCACGTTGCGCAGTCTGCGATGCAACGGTCGGCGGTGAAAAGCTTCTTTCCGCCGTCGTCGGCGGCGGCGGTAGAGCATGCCGGACGTCCGATCCTTCACCTTGCACCGCGCGAACCCGCTCCATCAACCGGGTCATGTAGTCGTCGATGGATTCTTCTTCGACGGGATGTACCGGCGCCGGTTCCGCCTCAACGACATTTCCGGGTTCCGATTCCGCCTCGAAGGCTTCCGTTGCCGCCGGTTCCATCGGAGGTGGAGGAGAAGCCGGCGCCGACGACTCGCTTTCCTCATCCCCAGGCGTTTGATAGCCTAAACGTTGAAAAATCACCTGTATATTGTCCGGTGCGTCCTGGGGCGATTTCGGCCCGATCTCCGCCGGGGTAACTTCCGGTGCGGTGTCTTCCACGGCGGAAGATTTCCCCGCCAAAGCCGCCCGCTCCGACTCCCATTCCGTGCGGCGCTCTTCCAATCGCTGCTCCGCTCGTTGGAGATCCTCCTGCCGTGAGCGAAGCAGTTCGCGCTGGGCTTGGAGGTCTTCCTCCCGCGCCTCCAACTCGTGGCGTTCTGTTTCGAGAGTTTGTTGCAGCGTCCGAAGTTCCTCGCGACAATTCCGGAGGGCTTCCTCATCCGCTTGTTTTTGACTTTCCCATTGTTGGCGAGAGGAATCCCATTCTGAGCAGCGGCGTTCCCAGGCGGCATGTTGCGCATCATGCTCCGCCTGGCGCGTTTGCTCTTCCGCCCTGCGCGTCTGAAGCATATCTTCCCGCGCTTGGAATTCCCTCTCCCTGGCCTGGCAATTTTCCTCACGGTTATTTAATGCCGATTCGCGGGCAGCCAAGGCCTCTGTTTGCTGTCGGAGTTCCTCCGCCTGCTTCCGGAGCATTTCCGTCTGGAATCCGACGGACTCCAATTCCCTCTGGAGTGTCGCTTCGCTTTCCTGCAGCTCTTCGGTTTGCGTCTGGAAATGCACCTTTTCCTCGTCAAGCTGTTTTTTTTCCGTTACGATCTGCTCTTGTGCTTGACGAAATTCTTCGACTTCATGTTGGAATGCCTTTTTTTCGGTAGAAAAACACTCTTGGGCAGTTTCCAAGGCGGTATAGGCTTCGTCATTCTCGCGGTGTTGTCGAAGAAGGGCCTCTTGTTCCCGGCGTAGCTGAAGCTCCCTCATGGTCCATTCCGCTTCGGAAGATGGGCAAATAGGGCGTTCGGGAGAAGCGGGTAATTCGCCTTCTGCAATACCATTATTCCCCTTCAATTCCACCCGATCCAGGTCCAGAACCTCGAGTTCGAGAGGACCGATGCCCAGTCGATCTCCCCGGAATAATTCCGCGTCGGCAAACGCCTGCCCGTTGAGTCGCACTCGCGGCGACCATCGGCGGACGATCGCCCGCTTACGGCCCCGAAGTATCAGACAATCAACGGGAGCAACACCGGGGGCGTGTAGTCGAAGCGTGCACTGTGCACTCGATCCGATGGTGCATTTCGACGCCTTGAGCCGGAGGATTTGGCCATCTCGGGAAGTACCGTGAATTCGCAGAACCAAATCACCGCTGAGAGCGTCTTTTTTCTCTGGTTCAATACATAGTGTAACCATGATACTGCTTCCAAACGCATAAATGCCTTACTGGATTTACCTTATAGCGTTGGAACAGTCAAAAGATCTCCGTTTTGAAGGGTTGGAAAGCAAGATTATTGAAAAAGGGTTTTATATCTCTGCCGGTTTTGACGATTATCCGTTAGCAATGCGGGTTGCACTTAAAATGGCAACCGGCGTCAAGGAGTCCGAAGACGTTTTTTTATTTCATTAGTGTCTAAGGGAACCAGAGTAATTCAGGGGGAAAAACGGGAGGAGTCACAGGGGGGAACTGTCGCCGCAAGTTTTTGTTCTATATTGAGATAGGGCGACAATTCTCCGGCCGGCTCAGGCCAAAAAATCCGGGAAAAAAATTTGGCCCGCATCGAGTCCATTTGCGTAGTATATTTTGGTTGCCAGATGTCGGTAACCTGAATCGCAATTTCCGCTTAAGCAAGGGCACAAGCGAAAATTCCGAGGGATTCCGAATGCGGCACAGATCCCGGAACCACCCTTGAATCACAAGCAGAGGTCCGACAGGGCTGCCCTGAAGGGGGGCCATCCTTCAGAGGAGCCAGGATTGGACACCGAGGTGAAATCTTATGAGCCGCAAAGATGCAATCCTGAATCTGCGCCAGATCCTGATTAAGCGCCGTGACGCGCTGCGGAAGGCCCTGGCTGGCGACTTGAGTTTGTTGCAAGAGCTCAACGCCCAAACTTCCGGCGACATGGTTGACGCCGCCCTCGACTCCGTCCAGGACGAGATCAGTTCCCAACTGGCCGAGGTGGAAAGCCGTGAATTGGCCCGCATCGAATACGCCCTGGAACGGATGCGGGAAGGACAATTCGGTATTTGCGAGGGCTGCGGGATCAACATCCCCCTGGCCCGTTTGCAAGCATTGCCTTATGCCACTTTTTGCATCAAATGCCAACGCGAGGCGGAGCGCCAGGGTGCGACGAATTCGTCGGAGGTCGACTGGAGCCGGTTGCTGGACGTTCCCGGCAACGACGCCGATGTTTCGATCAACGATCTGGAACTCGACGTTTCTTGAAACGGCGCGCGATCTCCAACCGGGGAATGCCGGCTTGGCCGTTGGTCGTCGGTCGAATATAATGATATAAGTCTTTCGATCTACGACAAACGACCCATGAAGCAGACTATCATCTACCCGCGCCGCGTTTTCTGGAAGGCTTTTTTTCTAGCCGTTTTTTTCTGGGGAGCACTCTTCCCGGCCCGGATTCCTGCGCAATCCGCGCTGCCCACCGCCTTGGAACAAGCCGGAAAACTCACCTCGGAAAAACGAGCCGAATTGCAACGGGAATTGCAGCGCCACGCCCAGGTATTGGAGGCCCAATCAGCGGTCATCAAAACGGTCGCCAAGCTCGTCGGACCGGCGGTAGTGTTCATTGAAACCGAACACGCCACCACGTCCCGGGGAAGGGATCCCCACGTCGAAGAGGCCGGTTCGGGCGTGATCATTCAGTTCAAAGACCAGTTTTACGTCCTGACCAGCCGCCACGTCATCCAACATGCCTTACCGGAAAAGGCGCAAAACGTGCCGCTGGAAGAGATCAAGATCGATCTGGCCGACGGCCGGCGGATCTTTCCCACCCAGGTCTGGACGGATGCCGACTCTGACGTGGCCGTACTGGCCGTGAAGGCCCCCGATCTGACTCCCGCGGCCGTCGGTGACAGCGAAAAATTGGAAATCGGCGACTTCGTCCTCGCCGTAGGAAGCCCCTTCGGGCTGAACCAGTCCGTCAGTTTTGGCATCATCAGCGCCCGGGGGCGAAGGAACCTGGTGATGGGCGATCGCCGGTCCATCAGTCTTCAGGATTTCCTGCAAACCGACGCCGCCATCAATCCCGGCAACAGCGGGGGACCGCTGGTCAATCTCCGCGGCGAGATCGTGGGCATCAATACCGCCATCGCCAGCGACTCGGGCGTCAACCAGGGCGTGGGATTCGCCGTTCCCATCAACCTCTTCATGCACGTCGCGCGGCAGTTGATCGAAACGGGAAAATTCACTCGGGGCTACATCGGCGTCTATTTGAGTTCCCACTTCGGCCCCGCCTTGGCCGCCGAATTGGGGCTGTCCCGGCCCATGGGCGCATTGATCTCCGGCATCGAGCCTGATTCTCCCGCCGCCTTGGCGCAATTGCAGCCCGGCGACGTTATTCTCCAATTCAACCAGATCCCGATTGAAGACGATGGGCACCTGATCAAAGTGGTGGGAACCTCCGAAATTGGACGAAAAGTGCCCGTCCAGATCTATCGCAATCGACGGACATTGACGGTTATTCTGGAAGTGACCGATCGGAAATAGTTCGTCGGATCAGCCCCCCCATTGTTTCTAGTATGAACGAATGAGAGGGTGCAAAAACCCCTTTTTACTATAGACACTATGGATTTTATGCCGATTACCCTGTTCCAGTATTACTCTTAAAAGCGCAGAAAAAATCGCATCTTATCAAGGTCTTTAGATACTATATTTTAGAGATGCGACTCCTTCCGGGTCTCAAGGGATTTCCTGCCCCATCCCTTCCGGGGGAGTCGCACCTTTTTTGTCAGCCAGTTTTTCTTTTCGGGCAAGAGAGATATTCTGGAAAAGGCGTCCCCCTTTTTTAGAGGGGAAATGCCGCTCTTTTTACGGAAAATGTGGGGATTGTACGTGGAAAAATCATTTTTCTACGACCGCTCCGGGAACTATATGGTATTTTTGTGAGTTCAAATTGGAGTAATAGGAAAAGATTTTCCAGATGAATACTCACGGCGAAACGTGGCAGACCTTCTTTTCCCGCTGGCCGGCCGATGCGCCGCGGCGGGGGATCGTCATCACGTTGTGGAACGAACAAATCCCCTTTGCGGGTTTTTCGCTGAGCGCCGATTTTTTATGTCTGGAGCGGCAATCACCGGATTCCTTTGGGGGCCGGACGATTATCCTCCCCGTAACGCAGATTGTCGGGATGAAGTTCACGGACGTAGTGAAACCCAAGACCCTGGAAGCATTAGGATTTCAGACACCCCCTGGGCCGCGATAGGGGGCCTTGGCAAAGCGCCGGCGGGGAGTCACAATGAGTCCCATTCCTATCCCGAATTAGAAATCGTGCTTGGCAAGCGGCCCCCACGTGGGTCCTGCCGGAGATTGTAACCGTATCAATTCTGAAGCAAAGGTTCTTCCCATGAAAAAGGAGAAATCCGTGCCTGAAGCCCTTGAAAAACCCGAAGGCGAAAACACACCGGAAACCAGTCCTCCGGAAGCTCCCACCCCCCCCGCCCAACCCCAGCGGGTTCAAGTCGAGATCGACGACTCGAAGGTCATGGCCACCTACGCCAATTTTTGCCGGGTTACCGGAACCCCGGAGGAGTTGATTATCGATTTCGGTCTGAATCCCCAGCCCTTCGGCATCCCCACCCATCCAATCCCCGTCAACCAGCGGATCATCACCAACTTTTTCACCGCCAAGCGGATGCTGCATGCCCTGCAACTGACCATCCAGCGCCACGAAGCCACCTTCGGTGTTTTGGAAACCGACGTGCAAAAGCGCGTCCGCCCGGGCGTGATGGGCCAGAATCGGTAAGCGGCCCTTCGCCAAAATCTTTGAAGAATGAGGGATAAGCGATAAGGGATCAGGAATTAGAGGTGAATGAATTACATTCATCTTTTCTTCCTCATCTTTTATCCCTTATCCCTCATCGCTTTTTCAATCAGTGGACGGCGCAACAAAGACTCCTAACCCCTTGATGGGCCAATCTAATTGTCGGGTCACTGCGAGCGGATACTTCCAGTCACGTTCCTCCGCGCCGAGCAGCGTCACCCGGCTCCGCCCGCCGGCCAGGGCCACGGCCTGGGGCATCTTGAGCACGCGGTCCACGTTAAGGAAGATGGGACCATCGTGGAAAGTCGTCGGAAGGTCCTCGAGTGCTAATCGGGAGACATCCGGCTCGAACAACAACGCGAAGAGCGCCACGCCCGCCGTGACGCCTCGGCCGGAGAGTTCGAGCGGTGTGTTGTGCAGAACGGGCAAGTCCCGGACGGCCTGAATCGCCCGGCGGACGTCCCAGACGCGCATCCCGTCGACCGTCTGTCCTAAGAGCATGAAACACCGACGGATCCGGGAGACTTCATTTTTTCGCTGGTTCCACAATGTGGGGCCGATGCCGCGGGGGACGATGAAAACGATGAGTTGATCGCTTTTAGCAGCAGCGTTTCGCAGTTCGGCAAACGCCTTCGGATCTTTCACCGCGGGTGTTTCTCCGGCAAATTCGGCTTCGAATCCCTCGCGCAACGCGGCCAAGAAATCCAGCCAGCCCACCTGATCGAGCACCCGGATGGCGACCGACTTGGGTTTCGTCAGGTTGGCACGGCCGATGCAGTACAGGGGTAGTCGGACGGTCGGTTGACTCGTGTATTCATAGACGCGAAGTTGGAGGCCGTGGCGTTTTGCGGAGGCGACTTCCCGGACGTCGAGGGGCAAGGATTCTTCCGGCCAGCCGGCGAAGCATTTTTTTCGCAGGTCGCACAGCCATCCGTCACGCATCACAGCCCACTGCTCCGCCGACTCGGGCATGGGAGGCTTCGGCGCCACGGGGACGAAGGTTTCATCGATTCGAGTGTTCTTTTCGTCTTTCGGTAATTCGGCGAAGGCGCGAAGTTCTTCCGGCTCGAAGCGAGGCAGGGCTGGTTCGTCGATCAGTGACAAGTCGTTCTTCAGGTATTGATTGAACCACGCAAAGACCGGGACGCGGAGCGACTGAGTGTCTTTGTGTGGTCCCGGGGTGATGACCAGTCCCAGTTGTTCGGGAGCGCCGAGCAGTTTGTAGATCCGGGCCACCTTTGCGTGGAGGCGGCAGACGGCGTCCAGGGAGAAGTGGTGGTCCCGGTCGGTATTGCACAGCAACACGGGCCGCGGCGCCGCCATCGCCGCCAGGAGGGGATAATCCCAACGGTAGATATTGATCATCCGGTTGCAGTCGCAGTGGCCCCGGAGGCGTGCGTTGACGATATGGTCTTGCAGGTCGGTGATCCCGGCGACCGGCGCGGCAGCCTTCGGCCGGTCGTCGATCGCCAGCAGCCACCAACTGTAGATTCCGCCGCCGCTCCGGCCCGTTACACCGATCCGGTTGGCGTCGACCTCCTTCCGCGATTCCAGGTAGTCGAGCGCCCGAACGGCGTTCCAGGCCTCCACGCCGGCGGGAGTGTAGCCGCGATTGTTCCACCACCACCGGCCCAAGCTGTTGGTGCCCTTGTGAACGCCCTTGATTTCGCCCAATTGCAGCGAATCGATGATGAGACAGACGTATCCGTGCCGGGCGAACCAGCAGCCGTGATGCTGATAATGGGCCTTATTGCCGTAGCTGATCCCGTGCTTCTTGACATTGGCGTGGCCGCATAGATAGAGGATCGTCGGCGCCGGCTTGTCGATTTTCTCGGGAAGGAACAGGCATCCGGTCACGTAGAGCCCGGGCCGGGATTGGAAGTGTAGTTTTTCGACGACGATATGATCCCTTTCCACCCGGCCGGTGACGGTTGCCTTCAGTTCGGTTCGTTCGGGCAACGGATCAAGCCCCAGCATTTCGAGCAGTTGTTTGCGGAAAACGGGCCGCTTTACTTTCCAATCCTTGGCCAATTTAATGTCGGCCAGGCACCGGTCGCGCAGGCGGGCCGTCTCCCGGCGGAAATACCGGCCCAGCATCTGATCGCCGCGCCGCGTGTCGGGCCGAGCCGCCTCCAGCGTAGAAGCCAAGAGGATAAACATCCCTGTTAAAAGGATCCTGGTTGCCGTTGGATTGTGTTTCGTGAAAGATTTCCGTAGTTCATTCATGATTGCATCTTGGGGGATTCTGATACCAATTCCAATTCAAACTTGCGCTTCACCGCGTGTTTACCCTGCGGGAAAACACGCTCCTTATTTGACTCTGACCGCGCAATTTTGAATTGGAAACCGTATGAGACTGCGTATTGGGGATCAAGCGTGATCCTCAGTTGGTCATCAGAATTTAAAAAAAGCACGGTTGGGCCCTCGGCTGGGTGGATTCTTGGTTCTTTTGGGGAGGGCGTTGTGCAACAAATTTTAATTTTTCCACGTTTTTCTTTTCGGGCGATTCCTTCCCTTGGGTGGGCTGAGGAACGGATCGGGTGTTTTGGCGATTATCTGCCATCGGGGCGCCAACAGGACTTGGTTTTGAGTTCCGAAACTGGAGTTTGGGAACCAGAGGAACGGCAGAATGGGACATTTGTACATTATATCGCCGGGGTGGCCCAATTTCAAGAGAATTCAGAGAGCCCAGGGGTTGATCCGTCCGGAGCGGGTGTTGTGGTGGCCTTTCGTCAGAGGGGTGTTGTCAGGACCTGGTTTTTCTGTCGCGGGGCCTGGGTGTTGGAGGGGCTCGACGAAGTGGACGGCGATTCATCAAACGCATTTCCGACCATCCGCAGACCGGTGCAATCCGCTGAGGAGTCGATGATGCGGTCGACTGGATTGTCGAGCCGGCAGCCGTGAATGAAGGCGTTTTCGGAGTGTCGCAACCGGATCACGCAGTCGGCTTTCGTCCCGGTCGCGGCCCGCAGGCCGAAAAGATCCAGATCGCGCACGTCCTGGCACACCACCGGCGCTCGGGCATCGTCTTTGCGGAACGACAGATCGAGGTTGTGGAGACGCAGATTGGACATGTGCCGGGCATAGACGCCGTAGGCAGGCAGTGGACCAAATTTGTTGGAATTCGGATAATCCGATTCGTTTTCGGGAACGTCGAGCCGCTGCGCCGCGCTCCGGTTCCCCCGGCCTTGCACTTCCACTTTAATATTGCTGAGCGTGACGTTTTCGATTGGATGATCGGGCAAGCCGGTCATGAAAATTCCGGTGGACGTCGTGCCCCGAGCGATCACGTTTGAAATAATAACGTCGCGCAGGGCAGCGACTTTCGGAGGCGGGGGCGCTTCGGACGGCTTATCGCCCGGGCGGGGAATCCAATAAGGACGCGCGCGGTTGCCCAGCCGGAGAAAGATGGCGCTGAATCGTACGTTCTCGATGACCACGTTGTTGATGCAAATCCCTTCGCAGTCGCCTCCGTCGACCGCCAGCAAGGTAATGCCCGTACTATGGGCGTCGCGGATCGTGCAATTGCTCATCACGATACTGCGGAATCCGCCGACGGTTTCCGTGCCCAGTTTGAATCCGTTGCGTTCCGACTTCAACGTGCAGTTGGTGACGGTGACGCATTCGCACCGCCGCGGAGTAGTGCTCTTTAGGACAATCGCGTCGTCCTGGGCGCTGATGTCGCAGTTGGCAATGCGGATGTTCCGGCTGGAATCAACGTCGATGCCGTCGCCGTTGTGGTTGACCGCCGGCAAGTTGTTGATCCGGATGCGGTCGACGACCACGTCGTCGCAGGACAGCAAGTGCAGCGTCCAGTTGGCGGAACGCTGGAGCGTGACGTCCCGCACGCGAACGTTGCGGCACTCGACGAAGCGGATCAAATAGGGCCGTAACTTCGGGGTTCTCCAGCCCTGAAAATGTTTGCTTTGCCCTTCGATGACGCCCCGTCCCAGGATAGTGATGTTCTCCGCCCGTTCCGCATAAAGAAGCGATCGTTCTGTGTACAGGTCGGTGTACGACCGCAGTTCGGGCACATGGGAGGGATAGTCTTTCAGATCGCGGCTCCCGCGCAGCTCAGCGCCCGCCTCCAGGTGCAGGGTAACGTTCGACTTCAGCACAATCGTTCCGGATAGGTAGATGCCCGGCGGGAAGTAGACGGTTCCGCCGCCGCGTTGGGCGCAAGCGTCCACCGCGGCCTGAATCGCCTCCGTGCACAAAGTTTTCCCGTCGTTGACGGCTTGATAATCGGTGACGTTGAACATCCCCAGGTCGGCCGAATCGGCGGACGACGGACCAGTTGCGGCAATGCAAATCGCAACTGCCGCCGCGAACCGGAAGAAACTCGAGACGTTTTCATCGGGTACTTTTTTCATGGATTCTTCATTTCTTGGTTTGGGAAAATACAACAGAAAGGAATAGCGCAACCATAAATATTCTAAAAAGCACGGGATGATTTTTCAATGTTTTTATGCGTATTTTATTTGTCAGTATCACTATCGGGATATCAAAGGCATTAAATTATTCTTGCTACAGTGGAATATCCGTCATCTGACCAACAGAATTATAACCATGGAAACCATCAATAAAATCGACCGGGCGCTGAGGAAAGACGAAAACGGTGCACTGCGCATCGCATTGGCCTGGGATCGACGTTACATTCACGCGGTCGGCCGTAGAAATTGCAGGCTGATGCCAAATAAAGACTCCCGACTACGTTATTTCTACCGCCGGCATTCGTCCAGCATGGTCAGATAGTTTTCGACCGGGACGTAGCTCGGGATCGAGTTCCCTGCGCCGATGGCGAATCGCCCGCCCGGGGCGCATTTTTCGATGATTCCACGGAGGTACACCCGCAGTTCGTCCGGCTTCAAGGAAGCCAGCTTGTTGACATCCACGCCTCCGAGCAGCGCGATCCGGTCGCCGTAGAGCCGCTTGGCCTCCCAAACGGGCAGGATGTTGTCTTGGAAAGAGTGTTTTCCGTCGATTTTCACGTCGTCGATCAGATCGTCGATGATCGCGGAGATTTCGCCGCAACTGTGGAGCCAGTAGAGCCGGCCTGTAGCGTGGGTCTGTTGTGCAAACCGTTTGTGCCACGGGAGGAACAGGCTTCGAATGTCCTTCGGCGGGATAAGCGTCTGCGTGTTGAATCCGAAATCCTCCCCCTGGAAGACGGCCACCAGGCCGTCGAGCTGCAAGAGATGCTCGTTGTACTGGAAGATCAGCTCGCCCAGCCGGTCCGCCACGGCCTTGACCAGTTCGGGATTGTCGTAAAGCATCAGGCACAGATTCTGGTAGCCAATCAGCCGCGACACATGCTCGTAGACGCCGCCGGCGTGGCAGGTGAGGAATCCGAACCCGTCCGGCAGATGATCGTTAATGTATTGGTGGATGTAGAAATTGGCGTCGGTGACGGTCGGCCAGGGATACCGTTCAAAATCGTCCCAGGTTTGGATGGGACCGTCGTGCAGTCCCTGCCATGCGCGGCTCTGCGATTCATTCCCTCGGGCCGTGTCGGCCGTCAGCAGCGCGACGGCCGGCAGAGGCAACGAGGCTTCGCACCGAATGAAGTCGTAACCCATCCGGTGCCAGAACGCGATCTGATTGTCGAGCCAGGCGTTAATGCAGTCGAGGTTCTCTTGCGAAAAATCCATCTGCCCGCCCATGTATTCGGTCTTGTCCGACGTGTCGACCCATTCCCGGCCGAGCAAGTCTTCGAGAATCGGCCGCATGACCGCGTTGTCGACGAGGTACTCGATCATCGGCGGGCGATCCGGCGCCGTCTTGCCCGTTAGCGCGTCGAGAAACGCCTGGATATCCGGCTTTGGCTTCTTCAACAGCGATTGGAAGTTTTCCATGACGGCTTCTCCCATTCTTGACGGATTGGTGCGGGTTGGTTCTTGTCAATGAATACTGACCGCTGAGGCAGTGCGGCGGAGATTGGTGTCGTGTTTGGTTTCCGGAAGAGTATCAGATCGCTTCGAGATCGCGGCTCGTTCGACGGCTGCCACGGGTTCCGGAGCCGGCTCAGGCCGGTAGAGGTTCGAGACGCCGGTCAGGGTGCAGGCGACGATCAGCAGCAAGATTCCCGAGTACAGCCAGGCGAAGGCGCGTCGGCCGCATCCTTTCCATTCGCCCGAAAACACGCCCAGCACGTTGGCGGCGATAATCGTTGCCGCCAGGAAGACGGGCCAACCGACGATGGGGCCGATATCGGGGATGATGTTCAACGCCAGAGAACCGTAAAGCACCATTCCCGCCAGAAACAAGACCGACATCACCACGCCTCTGAGCACGTTGATGGGCGAGCCGGGCCGGCGAAAGCATCCGGCCGAACCGTTCTTCCTCATCAGATACAAACAATAGACCGTGTTGACGACCCCTCCGCCAAGAAACCAAGGCAATAACAGCGCATAGCCCGAGTTGTAGACGGGCACGGTTCCCAGGCGGGTGACCTCGTCGGTGATCGGCTGGCCGAAGAAAAAAGCAAAGTTCGCCATCGGGCAGAAGACGCCCGCCAACACGCAGATCGACAGCCCGAGCAGGAACGGTACTTTCGGCCGGTTCGTCGCGGACTGTTCGACTCCCTGTTGGCCCTGTCGAATGGCGCCGGCCACGGAGACCAGCACGACCCCGACGACAAGGACGGCCAATCCGACGCCGAGCACCAGCATGCCCGCCGTTGACATCTGACCTTCCGGCAGAAAGAGGACGGGAAAGAGAGCGCCCAGGCAGGCGTTGATTCCGGTGATGATGGCGATCCCCAGGGCCATGCCCAGGAATTCCGCGCCCAGCCCGTAGAGCACGGCCCCCACTCCCCAGCCAAGACCGAAAAGGAAAACGAGTCCCACCGTCGCCGGTCCGGCCGCCTCGTAGACGTCCCATAGTCCGGGTGTCGTCGACCACGCCAGGGCCAATGGCAGCAGCAGGCAACAGGTGACCGTGAAGATCAGCCATCCGTTCTCCCACCGCCATCCCCGCATAAATTTCATCGGGAAGAAGAACGTGCCTTGCACGGCGCCTCCGACAAACGCCAGGGTCAGTCCGAGCAGGATTTCCATGGGCTTTCGGACCTCTAAAGGTCAACTGGAACAGCCGTCCGGCCATCGAGTATGCTGCCGGAATCGTGTTGAGGAAATGGTTGAATTCCGGATAAAGTTGTAATATCTTATGATTCATGGTCCGATCCATTCTGGTTTTCTACCGCAACTTGCACGAAAAGGCCGCCGGCCTGTTGCGCGAATCGACGCTGCGGCCCGGTGCGGTAAGCGTCGACGGCCTGGGCATCCAGGAACGGATGGAGCCTTGTCTGATCAACCGCCCCAACGGCACCGACGGCTATCTGCTGATGTGCTTTTGGGACCCGGTCGTGATCCGTGACCGGTCGGGGACGAACGAACACCCCTCCAACCGCTTGATCCTTTGGCATCCCGGCGACACCCACATCTACGGAAATGAGAGCGTGGCGTGGAACCACTCCTGGATCCATCTTTGCGGAAGCGACGTGGCGGCGCTGTTGGACCGGAACCCGATCCCTCGCAACGAGGCGTTCTCCTTTTCGTTTCCCGAACTCATCGACGACGGGCTGTTGGGCATCTATGAGGAGCTGGAAGGGCTTTGGCCGGCCGACCGCGTCTTGATCAGGAATTTTGTCGAAAGCCTGTTTCGCCGGATCCTCCGTGCGCTGTTCAACGATCCGGCGAAGGCGCCGCTTTCTGATCGAATGCACGCCGTGAAACGGTACATCGACACGCACTACAGCCAGCCGTTCACGCTCCAGGACCTGGCCAAGATCGGCCGTCTCTCCGTCTCGCACTTGTCCGCCGAGTTTCGCGCCTCCTTCGGCTGTGCGCCGATCGAATACCGCACGCACCTCCGTCTGCGGCTTGCACAACGGTTCTTGAAGGACACCAACCTTCGGATTTCCGAGATTGCGGTGCTGGTGGGCTACGGCGACCTCTACTATTTCTCAAAACACTTCAAAGCCCACTACGGCGCAAGCCCGCGCGAATTCCGCCGACATGCCGTCCAATCCATGACGGAATAATGGGGTTGGGAGCCCTTGTTGTTGACTGTTCTCCCAACTTTCATCAACCCGGGCAGTTGGTCATCAGAATTAAAAAAAAGCACGGTCGGGTCCCCAGTTGGGTGGCGGTCTTCAAATACCGACTGATTTTCGTCGCCGAGGATCTGGTCAACAGGACTACCGATCGGGCAATTCGCGGCGGTTACGCCCGCCAAGAGCGGGGATTAGTGGATATTTGTCTTGAAAAGGGTGTCCAGGAACACTGATTTGCGATAATCGACTCTGATGGAGAAAGACGGGGGGCGGCCGGTGCGTGGCACTGGTGGTGATTTCTAATTTTCAAAGAACATAGAGTATACCTATGTATAGTTTATCAAAGCGAGCCGGAATTTCAAGGGCATTTTCGGGCCACTTGGGGAAAAAGACCGGTCTGAATTAGCCCTCTTCTTGCAGCAGTAGTCGAATGCCCAGAGCCAACAACCCTGGAATTGCTCGTTCTCGGAGGAGTTGCCTTATCCGGATTAGGGATAATAAGAAAAAGGTTTAAGCAATATACTGGCCGCCATCTTTCCTATATCCTAGATCTGGTGGCCGTCACCTTTTTCTGCTCGCCCCTCACTCCTTCTTACCGTTTCGGTCGGTAGAGGTCGGTGGCGGTGCCGAGGTGGACTTCGGCGGCGAAGGCGAGGGTCTCGGAGAAGGTGGGGTGGGGGTGGATGGTCTCGGCCACGTCGGCAACTTGGGCGCCCATTTCGATGGCCAACGTCGCTTCGGCGATCAGGTCGCCGGCGGCGTAGCCGACCAGGCCGCAGCCGAGGACCCTCTGGCTCTCGGGATCGACGATCCATTTCGTTACGCCTTCGGTCCGGCCGACGGCCTGGGCGCGGCCGAGGGCCGCCCAGGGGAATTGGGCGATCTCGACCTTCCGGCCCTCCTGTTTCGCCTGGGTCTCGGTCAAACCGGTCCAGGCGATTTCGGGATCGGTGAAGACGACGCCGGGGATCGCCCGGGGGTTGAAGACGGCCGGCCGGCCGGCCAGGGCTTCGACGGCGGTCTTTCCCTCGTGGGCGGCCTTGTGAGCGAGCATCGGTTCGCCGGCCACGTCGCCGATGGCCAGGATGGCCTCCTCGGCCGTCCGGCAGCGGTTATCGACCTCGACAAAGCCCTTTTTGTTGATCTGGACCTTGGTGTTTTCCAGGCCCAGGCCGGCGGTGTTGGGCGTACGGCCGACGCTTAACAACACACGGCTGAACTGCTGGACCTTCTGCTCAACGTCGCCATCGAAGGTCACTTCGATCGCCTCGCCGAGGTCTTCTAAAGCGGCAACTTTGGTGTTGAGATAGATTGCCGAAAAGTCCTTTTCCAGTTTTTTGTGGAGCGGTTTGACCAAGTCGCGGTCGGCGCCGGGCAGCAGGCCGTCGGTCAGCTCGACGACGGTGACCCGGCTGCCCAGGGCGGCGTAAACGGTGCCCATCTCCAGGCCGATGTAGCCGCCGCCGACCACCAGCAGGCTCTCGGGCACGTCGGTCAGTTCCAACGCCCCGGTGGAATCCATGACCCGGGGCGTGGGCAGTTCGAAGGCCGGCAGCCGCGTGGGCAGGGAACCGGTAGCCAGGATACAGTGGTCGAACTCGACCCGGTCGTCGGCCAGGGTACCGCCGGCAACGGGGGTGAGTTTTAACGTATGGGAATTCTCGAAGGCGGCCCGGGCCTGGATCACCTGCACCTTCCGCTTGGCGGCGAGCTGTTTCAGTCCGCCGGTCAGCGTGGCAATGACCTTCTCCTTGCGCTGCCGCACCTTATCGATGTCGATTACGGGGGGAGGGAAGCTGACGCCCCAATCGTCCAGGTGCCGGGCGTCGGCCAGGGTTTTCGCCACGTGCAGCAGGGCCTTCGAGGGGATACAGCCGCGCAGGAGGCAGACGCCGCCCAGGCGAGGCTCCCGATCAATGAGCGTAACCTGCATTCCCAGATCGGCCGCCAGAAACGCCGCCGCATATCCGCCCGGCCCGCCGCCGAGCACCGTCAGTTGAGTTTTCATGGGTTTTTGGGCAAGTCGATGCGGCATCTTGCCGCATCAATGGTCAAGGCATTTTTACAGGAAGCGGCAAGATGCCGCTTCTACGTTATACGAATTGTAAATTGGGATGCGAGATTGGGAAAGGACGTTTGAGGGTTCGGGGTTCAGGATTGGGAGATTGGGCGGGATTATTCTTTTTTTTAGCGGCTTCAGGGGTCGGGGTATTTTTTTCCGGGAAGGACGATGGCTAAAAAGTTCTCTATACAAACGACTTACGGCGGGTAGAATAGACTTTGACCATACACCTCGGAAGAGGGCATGGGAATATAATGTGGGCGGAGTTGGGTGCACAACCTCTTTGGGCCGAAGGCGTTCGGGCGGAAACTGGATTCCGAATGTGCCACTGGCTCTGCCAGTGCCTCGTTGAGACCTGCACGGGCAGAGCCAGTAGCACACTCGGAATAATGCCCCGTCTCAATGACGCACTGCATGAGCCGGCGGACAACAGCCGCCGAGAGATACGTGAAGTCCCCGCGGCGGCTGTTAGCCTTAGGTTTACCCACAATTTTGATATTCAAAAATTGACGCAGATTCAATCATCGCTTGGAGTTTCGT
>JAFGPV010000068.1 GCA_016936015.1 Pirellulales bacterium | reverse complement strand
CGAGGATCCACGAATTTTCACGAAGGGGCACGAAGCGAACGATCTCTCGCAACCAAGCGGGCCAAGCGTCGGGGGTGGTGAGATGGAGAGGCGCATATTTTCCACGGGGAAAGGAGACGGTTGTCGGGACGGGTTGCCAATTTGATACATATACATTTGTATATTATATCAGCCCAAGACGGGAGTGCAAGGGGATTTTCGGCCACCCCGCGAGAGAGCGGAGGGATGAGGGATTAGAGAGTAGAAAATGACCGCGTAGCGGTTGCCTTCGAATAGCCGTGGGTGGAGCGGAGCGCAACCCATGGACTCGGGTCCGTGTGCAGGGCGTGCCACGGAGTGGCACAACCTCACGGCCAGGTGTCGCCGCTAACGCGGCTGAGATTGCCTCGGCACGCCAGGACCAGGGGTTGCGCTGCGCTGCACCCCCGGCTATTCACGTTTTGCCGCTCCGTGGCAGATTTTGACTGTCAATAGGGTTGCGCGGTAGAGCAAGATCACCGAGGATTGGCTCAAGCCGCGAAGCGGCGTACGGCCATAGCCCAGGGCGGAGCGAAGCGCAGCCCTGGGTTAGCAGATTGCACCAGGACTCCAAAAGCCCTGAAAGGGCGTGCGAATCCATGAATGTCGTTGGCGCGCCCTTTCAGGACTACCCCCTATTGCCTGGCTCTTTCCCAGGGTTCCGCTTCGCTCCGCCCTGGGCTTTCATGGCGCGCCGCTACGCGGCTCCAAAGTTTACCGCTGTATTAGATGAATCAATCAGCTTGAAAAGTTGGTCCCCGCGCCCGACCAACCTTCGGTCGGTGCCCGGAGACGGTCGTGGTGAGGGCAGTAGCGGGTTAAAGATAAAGGCATCATTACCGTTGTTTTTCAGCAATTCCTCGGTTTGTATTGTTGGATGGTTTTTATTAGGATAAAATCCGAAAAGGTGAGGAATCAAGCCCTGCTCAGTCACTCTTATCCGCCGGAACTCAGGAATAATCCCCATGAAAATCCAATTTCCGCCGACGCGAATCTTTCTCCTCACCGCCTTGCTCTGTCTGCCCGTCCTCGCTGCGGCCGGCGAACCGAAGGGCAACTTGCCGGCCCGGGAATCGTTGCGGATCGGCCGCTTTGAATCGCCCGGCGAATACGTAAAGGACTTTTTTGTCATTAAAAACGGCGATACCTACCACCTGTTTTACAACGTGGGGACCGCAGACGGAAAACAAGATTGGATGACGGCCGGAAACGAGGAGAGTTTCGGCCACGCCACGTCGAAGGATCTGAAAAAATGGCGGCGTCACGAGCGCGTCATTCCCGTGCAGGGCGACGACTGGGAGGGCAAAACCGTTTCTGCCCCCTCGATCCTGCGGACCGGCAAGGGCTTCAGCATGATTTATACCGGCTTTGACAAGCAAGCGCATGGCTGCCAGCGCATCGGGCTGGCCACCAGTCCCGACCTTTTCCATTGGACCCGCTGCGAGAAAAATCCCGTTTATGTCGGTCCGGCCTGGACCGACTGGAAGCCCGGCGTTTGGGCCGATTGCCGTGACGCGCACGTGGTGGAACACGGCGGGAAGCACTACCTCTTGACCATGGTTCGGCACAAGGACGGCCGCGGCGCCATTGCGATCGCCCGTTCGAGCGACCTGAAGCAATGGAAAGACCTGGGCTGGGCCATCCGCGTGAAGGGTTCGCCGGAAAGCCCGGTCGTCTTTACCCACGCCGGGAAGTTCTATCTGATCGTCGGCGCCGACGTGGGCGCCTGCTACATGAGCGAGAGCATCGAGAGCAACGACTGGAAACGGGTCGATGCCTTCAAATATCCCCCCCAAGGTTTCTGGAGCGGCTTTGAAGTCTTCCGGGACGGCGCCCGCTATATCGCCGCCGCCTTCGAGTGGAAGTACAACGGCAATCACATCGACTTTTGGGAGCTAAAATTCGACGGCGATAAGCCTTATGTCATCTACACCAAGGCCGACGTGAAAAGGAACGAAAAGGGGAACCAAGAGCGAAAAAATAACCGCCGCCCAAGAGGGGCAATTTTGTGGTCCTGGCTGAGAGGGCATGCGAATCCACGACGATCAGTGGCGCGCCCTTTCAGGGCTGCCCCCTATTTTATGACCCTTTCCCAGGGCTGCGCTTCGCTCCGCCCTGGGCTTTCATGGCGCGCCGCTATGCGGCTGGGCTTTCATGGCACGCCGCTCCACGACTCCATTACGATACGATTCTCTCCGCAGGCGGCTGCGACGGCTAGCGCTTCCACGACTCGGCGATCTGTTCCAGCGTTTTGCCCTTGGTTTCGGGCAGCAGCATCGCTCCGAAAATGAGGGCCAGGAGGGAGAGGAAGGCGTAGAAGAAAAAGACGCCGGAAATCGTGCCGAGGGTGTTCATCGAGATCTTCTGGAGGAGCGGAAACAGCATCACGGGGAAGAACGACGTGATCCAGAGCGCGGTGGTGGTGATGGCCACCGCCCGGGCGCGGTTCCGGGTGGGATACAGTTCCGACATCATCAGCCAGGGCAGGGGTCCTAAGGCAAACGAGTGGGGGATGGCCATCAGGAAGATGCCCAACAGGACGGGAAGGCCCGTCGCGTTGCCTTGGAACAGTCCGCCGACCAGTATATTGGCGCCGATCATTAGCAGCGCGCCGATCAGCCAGAGCGGTCTCCGTCCCAGCCGATCGACGAAGAAACAGGCGATCAGGGTCATCGCTCCCATGAAGGAGAAGGCCAGGAGATATTGGTAGTTCGCGTCCGTGGTTTCCAAATAGCCCGCCCGTTTGAAAATTTCGGGAAGATAGTTATAGATGCCGCTCCAGCCGGTGTAATTGTTGAAGATCGCCAGGAGAATTCCAATCAGGAGGGCTTTCCGCAGGCCGGGCTGGATCAACTCGCCCCAACGGCCGGTCTCTTCCCGGAGCGACTGCCGGATCTCGGCGATTTCCTTCCGGGCGTACTCCGGATTCTCGATCCGCGTCAGCACGGCCAGCGCCTCCTCGTCGCGGTCCCGGGCGGCGAGCCAGCGCGGGGTTTCCGGGATGAAAAACAGAAATCCCAGGAACAGGGCCACGGGAATCAGCTCGGAACCGAACATCCAGCGCCAACAAGGACTGTCGAGGCTGGTGCCGTCGGCCAGACGGCAGGCGACGAGGATCGAGAGGATGCAGCCGGCGACGATGGCCAACTGGTACATGAATCCCAAGGCGCCGCGGCGCCGGGGCGGCGCTACTTCGGCGATGTACATCGGCGAGGCGATCGAGCACAGTCCCACGCCCACGCCGCCGACAATCCGGAAGACGTTGAAGGTCACGATGTCGCGCGGGATGGCCGTTAAGAGCGAACCAAGGGCCAGCAGCAGCGAGGCCCCCAGCAAGGTCCGGCGGCGTCCGATCCGGTCGCACAGCCAGGCGCCAAGAAACGGCCCCGCCGCGCAGCCCAGCGTGGCGCTGGCGGTGGAAAAGCCGTGCCACCATTCCGAGAGATGGAACTGGGTTTTGAGGTACTGATTCGCCACGCCCATGACCGCCAGGTCATAGCCGAAAAGGAATCCTCCGACCGAGGCGACGAAGGCGATGCAAAACGAATAGGCGGCGGCGGGTAAACGCTTCATGGATCGTTCCGTGTTTTTGCATAAGGATGCACCCGATCGCCCAATTCGGCGGCCAGCAGATTGTCTTGCGGATATCCGTGGCCCAGGTGCTGGCGGAAACCTTCCGCGTAGTCTGCGGAAATGAGTTCTCCGCGTTTTCGGGCCATCGCGCGCATGGCTTCGATGTACTCGTCGACGCCGTGCTGCTTCAGCAGCCACTCGCGCTGGCTGGCGTGAGAGCGGAGCATCTCCGCTTTCGTTTCCATCACGGAGGTGATATCGACGATCATCGAGGGAACGATCGGGACGCCGAAAAGGTCTTTCCCTTCGAGCGGATCGGCGTAATACAGGTGCGGCGTCGGGCGGAGCGGCCCGTCCGGACCGGTCTTCCAATTCGGCACCCCGGCCATAAACGACGCATTGCGGACCAACGCGCTGCTGACCTCGTGGTCGATGAGGTAATCCTGAGGGCTGCACGCGAAGACCAGGCGGGGGCGAATCTTCCGGATCAGGGCGGTAACCTGGAAGTTCGTTTGGCGGTCGTAGGCGATCAATCCGTCGAGGCAATCCAAGCAATGGTACGTTCCCCCGAGCACCGCGGCCGCCCGGACGCCCTCCACCCGGCGAATGGCACTGATTTCCTCGGGACTCAACGTCTCCGACCCGCAGTCGCCGGACGTCATGGTTGCGATATGGACTTCCCAACCTTTTTCCCGGAGCAGGGCCAGGGCGCCGCCGCAGAGGAACTCGACGTCGTCGGGATGGGCCATGAAGGCCAATACGCGAGGAGGATTCATCTTCCTACCTTTCAGAATAAGTGATCTATTTCACGGGGGATCTCACGCTTCGCTTAGGATGAAATTGGGAAAGGATCCAAACTAAAAGAGCCGGCGGCGGGGACCGGCGGCGGCGGGCGAGGGGACGGCGGGGCGGGGGATGCGGCCGCCGAGGTCCATGTCTTCGCCGAAGTAGTATTTCCGGGCGTTCGGATCGGCTAGCACCTCCTCGGGCTTGCCGTGACAATCCACCTTGCCGTTGCGGATTACGTAGCTGCGGTCGGTGATTTGCAGCGTCTCGCGGACCTG
Source organism: Pirellulales bacterium (assembly GCA_016936015.1). GTDB lineage: Bacteria > Planctomycetota > Planctomycetia > Pirellulales > Thermoguttaceae > JAFGPV01. Next base: position 24,182 of record JAFGPV010000068.1, on the reverse strand, counting down.
GTGGTCGGTGATCAGGATGGCGATGCCGCTGGCGCGCAACTGGCGGATGATCTTCTGGATGCTGGCGATGGTCACGGGATCGATGCCGGTGAACGGCTCATCGAGCATGATGATTTTCGGATTGGAGACGAGGCTGCGGGCGATTTCCAGCCGCCGCCGCTCGCCGCCGGAGAGCGAGACGGCCTTCGATTTGCGGAGCCGCGTGATGTCGAACTGGTCGAGCAGCTCGTCGCAGCGGCGGTGCCGGGTCTTGCGGTCGAAGCCGAGCATCTCCATCACGCCCAGCAGGTTCTTCTCGACGGAAAGCTTGCGGAAGACGCTCGACTCCTGGGCGAGGTAGCCCATGCCGCCCTCGCGGGCGCGGCGGTACATCGGCCACTTGGTGACGTCCACGCCGTCGAGTATCACGTTGCCGGCGTTGGGAACGATCATTCCGCAGGTCATGCGGAAGCAGGTGGTCTTGCCGGCGCCGTTGGGGCCGAGCAGCCCGACGATTTCGCCCTGATCGACGCGGAAATCGACTCCGTCGACGACCCGCCGCGACCCGTAGATTTTCACCAATCCGTGGACTTCGAGCATGTTATTAGCGTATCAACTCCATGCGGGAGAAGTTGGGGAAGAAAGGGAAGGGGACGTTCAAGTAGGGTACGCGATCCCAGGAATGCGGCCAATAGATGAAAAAGGCCTTGCCGATCATCATTTTTTCCGGGACGGATCCCCACACGCGGCCGTCGGAGCTTTTGGCGCTGTTGTCGCCGAGGACGAAGTAATGATGCTTTGAGATGGGGATTTCGAGGGATTCGATGTTCGACGGATTGAAGCAACTCCAATCCCGGGGCTCGGAGAATAATTCCATCTCCTGTCCCTTGTCCAGCAGAGGGGGCATCAGTCGATAGTCGTAAAACGACGCGTAGGACTTCGCGGCGATGTAGTGAATGTCGCGGAAGATCTTCAAATGCCGGACCGTCACGTCCGCTCCGGCCGAGGCGATGCCGACCGGCTGGAGATCTTCGGGCTGTGGCTGGTGATTTCCCAGATCGCCGTATTCCGTGGGCTGATCGAAAGCGGTGGATTTCTCATTGATCCAGAGGTACAGTTTTTGATCGCAGTTGGCAAAGCGGACCTGGTATGTGCCGGGTCCGCGGAGCGAGGTCTCGGCCTGGGGATGGAACGGCTCCGGGAGCGGACCACTGATGGAAAGTGTTGCCCGGCCGGTGGCGACATCGATCCGGCACTGGAATTGTCGTCCGCCCTTGACGAGTTCCAGAACAATCTCCCCCTTCGGGCTTTTCACCTCCACTTCGCATTGCAGCGCCAGATCGCCGACCCAATGGGTGGCAAAGCTGTTGTCCCGGAGCCGTTGGTTTTCCCGGAGATTGCGTTCGGCCTGCGAACTGCCCGTATCGTAGGCGGTCAGATCGGTGATGAGCTGCGGGGGGATTTCCTTGGGAAGGGGATGCTCCGCGTTCCAGGCCGGCGGCAGGCGGTGCTCGTAGCGGAGCCAGACCTCGTCCGGTCCCTTGCCGTCGGTGTGATACTCCGAGTTGTTCTGCGCGGTCCAGCTCCCCGGTTGCCAGCGGATCGGCAGGCCCTTTTCGGCCAGGGCGGGCGTCAAGTCGTTGTCGAAGACCGGTTGCAGCATCGCCAGCAGTTTCCTCGGCTCTTTACGCTGGATTTTCCACGGGTCCTCCTCCTTTTTCGCCCAGATGTCGCCGTAGCTGATACGGATCGTTTCCTCCGGCAGGCCGATCAACCGCTTGATATAATTCTTTTGAGCATTCTCCGGAAACTTGAAGACCACCACGTCCCAACGCTTTGGATCGCTGAATTCGTAAGCGAATTTGTTGACCAGGATCCGGTCGCCGCTGTAGGAAGAGGGCGCATCGCGATCCGTCGGCTCCCAGGACATTTTATGCCCGCACATCGGGCAAACGCAGCGGTCTACGAGAAAATCCTGGTTTCTGGTAACCTGATACCTCGCGTTAAGGCTATTGCGAAAATCTTTGGGCGAACCGTCTTCTTCCACTTCCTCGCTGGAACTGACTTGGAAGGCGTACCCGCACTCCGGGCATTGGAGATCCTTATGCCGGCCCATGAGCGTGGGGGCCATCGAGCCGGTGGGAATCACGAACGCCTCGGCCTCGAACGTGCGGATCAAAAAAGCCAACACGAAGGCGATCGCCACCGACTCGATCGTCTCCCGCACCGAAGCGGCGGTCGGACAATGTTTCGCCCAAAAGGAAGGCTCCGGGGTGCTTGGAGCGGGACTGGATTGGACCGAAGTCGGGACGGAAGAACGGGATTTGCGTCTGGACATGTAAACGGGAAACCAGGTGAATAATTTCTTAGACCCCGACGATACGCGGGGGATTAATTGTATCAAAGATTATTCCACGGATACTCATTTCTACGCAAGATGGATCGGCACGGGGACAAGAATTTCATCGGATCCATCGAAACCGGGCGAAATTGGGGATTTCCAGGTGAAATACCCCCCACTGAAGCGGTGGACGTAAAGGAATAGCGAGCAAGGGCTTGCCGATGAGGGAATTTTCTTTTACGGCGCGGCCGGCCGGGTAATTGCGACTGTCTTCGGAAGCGGCACTATTGTCCCCTAAACCAAAGAAATCGTTTTCCCCCAGAACAATGGGGGTTATTTCCCCTCTACCCCGGTTCCCCTCCGTCTGCCCGGAGTAGTAAACGTCGCGGAAAATCCGTAGCGAATCGAGAACCACTCCTAAATTTACCGATCCGAGCGCGAAGGGTTCAGAGGTGGCAGGGGGGGAATCGGCCAGGGGATCGCAGTGCTGGACATAGCAGATACGGCCGTCGAGAGCGAGAAGAAACTGACAATCTATAAGCGAGACTTCGATTTCCCTGGCCGCCGAGGAGGCGTCCGGAAGCTCCCCGGCGTATTTTTCTTGTTCGTTTTGATAGATGCGGAGCTTTCGTTGTTGTGGTTCGATGCAGACCCGGAAGCGGTCACGGCCGTCGCCGGCGCGGATCCAGAAGGCGCCCCGCCCGCCGGTCGTCGCCAAGCGAAAACGGAGAAACAGGTCGCGGACCGGGTGGACGTTTTCCGCACGATAGGGAAGGTTTTGGTTGTAGGGGAGGACGTCTTCGACGGGTCCGAACTGCACCGCGCCCGCGGGTCCGGCCTTCCGCCGCCAATGCCGATAAACCAGCCAGTCGATAGCGCGGGACTGTCCCAATTTTTTCGCAGAAAAAATGGGGCTGTCCCCTTCGGTTGACGGTAGCGGCAATTCCTGGGCCGCCGTGCCGGCGGCCGCTAAACGGGAGTCAGCCTCGGGGCCTGGATACGAAAAATGGTCCCCATCCGATTGCCATCGGCTATGGGGCGACTCGCCCGTCCACCGCGGCGGCAAGGGCGGGCGGGGCGGGAATCGGGCATCGTGGACCGGCAGCAACAAGGCCCGTTGCTGCGCCAGGTTTTTCCGGGCGAGTTCGCCGTTGACGTAGACGTCGCCGTGGCGGAGGAGCACGGTTTCGCCGGGCAGGCCGACGACGCGTTTGACCGCGATTTGCCGGGCGTCCCGGGGGGAGCGGAACGCCACGACCTCCCAGCGCCGAGGCGGGCGAAAGAGAAACGCGGCTCGGTCGATCAGGATGCGATCGCCCCCCCGCTCCGGCGCCGCCGCCGGATGATTCCCGGCAAAACCGCAGTTCGGGCAAACGGCCCGTGGACCGGCCGGTTGCCGGGCGGCATCGCAGGAAAACGGAAAACCGCAATCGCCGCAGGTCAATGCACGGTGTTCGCCCAGAAGGCTCAAGGCCATCGAAGGACCGGCGATTTGCAGCGGAGAGAACAATCCCTTCAGACCCCAAGTCTCCAAGAGCATCAACGCCACGAGAAGAAAGACACCTCGATCGACTGCCCGACGGAGTCGCGCACCGCGTTTTCGGGAGATTCCGTTCACTTTGTTTCTGCGCATCGATGTCCGGCCCAACACCGCGACGTTCTTGCCCAACCGTCTCATTCTACTTGACGCAAGTGCCTTGCTGAAGCCGCATTTTGCGGAGTCCCCTCTTCGTGCAAAGACGTTCCGGGGGAATGCTCACCGGAACAATCGGCAAATCCCCACTTTTCGCGTCTTTCGTACCCCGAGACGGTTCTTCCACAAACCGCCGGATTTTCCGCATCTTCCAAGTGGGGGGAAGCTAGATTTGATTGGCCTCATTGACCATGCCTTGGGGAGTATCCCTTGATGTCTCGCTTTCCTCTCCATCTTGAAAAACGGAAGTCGCAGCGCTACCCGATGTTGGAGCCGCGCGACGAGGGGGAGTTGCGTTTTGGCGACGTGCGGCTGCCCGTACGAATTCTCGATGAATCGGCCGAGGGATTTGCCGTTTCGGCCGAGGGGCCTCTGGACCTGATTCCGAACATGGACGGATTGCTCCGGGCCGGTGAGGACTGGTACGAAGTGCGGGTTGCCCAATTGGTGCCGGTGACCGTCTCGGAGGTCCCGCCGTCTCCCGAACGACACGCCCTGCCCGCCGGATCGGCGGTACCTTCCGTTGCCTCGCGCAGGGGGCCCCTGTTCCGCATCGGACTTCGCCGGTTGCGCGACGTCGGTAATCCGGACATGAAATCCTGGAAGTTGCTCTGGTTGATCATGGGATTGCGGTTACGGCAGCACTGTCCTGGAAAAGGGCTCGGGAAGTTTCTGGGATTATTCTTCCTGGTGTTGATTGCGGGAGCGGCGGTCCTGAGTCTCTTGATTTGGGGCAGCCGACGAGCAGCCGTCCAAAACGCCTGGGAAAACGTTCAGAAACGGACCTTTCAGCCGCTGCGTGACAAAGAGCAGGGCATCGTTCAGGGCGAGGGGGACGCCGCTTTGCCGGGCAGTCCGTGGAACTCTCATTATCGCAAGCAGAAAAAGTTTCAGGAAGTCCTCCGTCATGCCCGGGGCGCGGCAGTTTTTTTGGAGCTTGAGGTGGCGGGTGAATTGCAGTTGACCGATTCCCAGAAAGAGGCCATCCGAGCGATTGCGGAAGAGACCCGAAAAAAAATCGACGACCTGCGAAACATCCCCGCGTCGTCGGACTCCCCGAATCATGACGACCAGGTCAAAAGACGGTTGTTTTCCGAGGGGCGCAAAAAAGCGTTTCAGGTGCTGACCGAGCGGCAGCGGAAGCGTTGGGAGGCGTTGGCGGGAAAAGACCTCTAGGAGAAGGAATCGGATCATGGCCGGGTTCTCTGTTTATTGGTTGGCGGCCGTCGTCGGCCTCGTTGCTCCGGAAGCGCGCCGGCCGGATGCGGTTGCGGTCTTTCGGTGCAACTTCGACCAGGCCAGCGACTCCGATTTCGACGGGTGGCCGGATGGTTGGTCGCGACAGCGCGGGCCGGGCTACCCGGCGTATCAAAAGATCCAGATTCAATCCGCCGCTTCAGGACCGGGAAGAAGTTGCTTGCAGATCGAGTTGGCCGGCGGCGCCGCTGCGGTATTCAGCCCGCCGCTGCCCATCGACCGGTTCTCCAGTTACGTCCTCGAAGGGCGTTTGGAGATGCAAGGAACAAAATACGACAGGGCGTATCTTTCGCTCCGTTTTTTCGACGAGGCCAAACAGCCCTTGGCGGAATTCTCCTCCGCGGCGTTTACCGAAACGAAAGGTTGGCGGAAAGTCCGACTCGGTCCCGTGACGGCGCTTTCGCCGGAGGCGCGCTGGGTGGTGATCGGCCTGCACGTGGAGCCGGGCGAGAAAGCCGATCTTCAAGGGTCCGTGGCCTTCACCGACCTGCGACTGGACCGGGTGCCCCGCTTGGTGCTGGAAGCCGATCATCCGCAGCACATCTACCCGCTGCCCGATCTGCCGGAGGTCACGTGTACGGCCGGCGGACTGGACGGAAAGGTTCCCGAAGTCCAGTTCGAACTGCTCGACGTCTTCGGCGGGATTCTGGGACAACAAACACTTCGAATGTCGAAGGTCGAAGGTCGGGTGTCGATGCTGGAAGAACGATCCGCGATCAACGACCCTCGACCTTCGACCCTCGACCCTCGACCCTCGGATCTCACGTTCTCGGCAAACTGGCGGCCGCCGATTTCGGGACCGGGTTTCTATCGCGTCCGCGCCTCCCTGAAAGGGCGGACCGCGATCATCCGCCGCGAGGAATTGGAACTGGCGGTCTTCGTCCCGCAAGCCCCGCCGCCGCAAAGTGAATTCGGTTGGAGCCTGCCGGACGGAGAGCGGCCCTTGGCGCTGGCCCCGTTGACGGCGCTGGTGACGCAGGCCGGCATCCATTGGCTGAAATTCCCGCTCTGGAGCACCGAACAAAGCGCCGAGCGAACGTGGGAGAAAGGAATGACCCTCAGCGGGCAGTTGAACGAGCACGGAATGGAACTGATCGGGATGCTGAACCAGCCGCCGGAGCTGTTGCGGGCACGGTTCCGCCGGGGACGGTCCCCATTTTCCGGGCGCCGTCGCGCAGCGAGCGTCGATCAAAAGGAGAATGTCCCCTTCGATTCCGGGACTATGGGCCGGGAGGATTTGACGGCCGCGGAGATCTTCGGAGGAAAGACTTCTCTTTGGTATCCGTCGCTCGAACCGCTGTTGGCCCGGATCGCAATCCGGATCCCTTATTGGCAGCTCGGCCGGGACACCGACGACAGTCTGCTGACGATGCCCAACGCTCCCGAGAAACTTGCCGAAATCCAGGCACAATTCCACAAGGCGGCGCCGGAGATCCAAGTAGCGGTCGGCTGGGACTGGATCCGCGCCCTGCCCGAGGAAAGCGACATTGCACTGCCATTCCGCGCCGTTTCGCTCAGCGCCCGGCCGCCGCTTACGGCCGCGGCACTGGCCGAATATCTCGACGCGAGCAGGAACACTCCGCTGCGGCGCTGGACGGTGATCGCTCCGCTGCCGAAAGACGAGTATCCGCTGCGGATGCGCGCCGAGGACCTCTTCCAGCGGATGCTGGCGTCCAAGATCCACGGGGCCGACGCGGCGTTTTGCCCCGATCCTTTCGACGCCCGATGCGGCCTGATGAATCCCGACGGCACGCCCGGCCCGCTCTTGCTTCCCTGGCGGACCACCGGCCTGGAAATCGGGGGCAAGGATTTTCTCGGCCGCTTGACGCTGCCCGGCGGAAGCCGCAACGCCGTGTTCGCCCGCGACGGCCGGGTGGTCCTGGTCGTGTGGAGCGATCGGCCCGGCGAAGAAGTTCTCCCCTTTTCGCAGGAACTATCGGCCGTGGATCTCTGGGGACGGCAGGCCCCAATCGAAAAAACCGGGGAGGGCTTCCGGTTGCGCGTCGGCTCCCTGCCGGTGTTTGTTCATGGATTGAGCGAATCCGTGGCCCGTTGGTCGCTGGGCCTTCGTCTGGATCAGAAACGTCTTGCCACCCGGCTGGACCGCCCCCAGCCGTTCCGCATGACGGTTGCGAACTCGTTCCCCGGGGGCGTGGAAGGCGTTGCCCGGCTGGGACTGCCGGAGGGATGGAAGGCCGATCCGAAATCCCTTTCCCTTAACCTGTCGCCGGGCGAGACGTGGCGATCCGCTTTCGACGTGACGCTCCCCTATTCCGTCGACAGCGGACGGCACAACCTGCAGATCGATTTCGATCTGCAAACCGATCCGCCCTGCAAGTTCAGCGTGTTGCGGCCGGTCGAGGTGGGAAGCGGCGACGTGGCCCTTGAAGTGTCCACCCGGTTGAACGAGCGCGATCAGCTCGAAGTGGAGCAGCGGTTGATCAACCGCACCCCGGGCGAAGTCAGTTTCGACTGCGCCCTCTACGCCCCCGACCGCCGCCGGTCGAGCGCTCAGGTTCTCGACCTGGGCCAAGGCGCCGACGCGAAGGTCTACCGGCTGGAAGGAGGACGTGACTTGCTGGGGAAAACGCTCTGGCTCCACGCCGAGCAGGCCGGCGGCCCGCGAGTCCTGAATTATCACTTTCCCGCAACGCCGTGATTGGAAAGCCGCGACCACTGGCCGCGGCTTTCCAAAGTCAAGTGCCGAAGAGAGGACTCGAACCTCCACGGGTTTTAATTCCCACATGGTCCTGAGCCATGCGCGTCTGCCAATTCCGCCACTTCGGCGCGTTACTCCTTTTTAGCGCAAAGGGGATGATTTTTCAAGCGGGGGTGAAATAGTTGGACAGGTTGGCAACCTGTCCCATGAGATAGAAAGAGGCGGGGCGCCTCTTCTGCTTGCGCAAAAAAACCGCCCCCCACAGTGGAGGGGCGGTATGTTGATCCGGAAGGGATGATATTACTGATCGATGGGGCCGACGGGGTCGTTGCCCGCTCGCGTAATCGCGAAGTAGTAAAGGGCGTAGTCGATATCCTTCTTCAGGCTGCGTACCGTGCCGTCGCCGAAGAGGTGGTTGACCACTCCCGGATGGCCCGAGGACGGGCCGGCGGTGCGGATGCCGTCCGTTGATACCGTCTTGGTGACCCGGTTTGGCGGATAGGTGATCATAGCCGGCGAAAGGGCACTTACGCCTTGATAGGAATAGTAATCGGTAGGAGGACCTTGGGGCGTGAAATCATATCCCAAGTAGGTTACCAATTGCGCTACGGTGGCACTGGCCTCGTCACCGAACTTCCCGTCGAAACCGTTTGGGCGGTAATAAGTGGCGGTAGTGCCCAAGGTACCGACGTTATTACCGATCGTTGCCAAGTAGGTCCGCGATCTCAACGGCACGCCGACCAGAGTGCAGTCGGTTCCAAAGACCCATACGCTGTACGTATCATCCATCGTCTCGGCCACCAGGATGGTGTTCGCGAGGCCGTCGATTTGCAATTCGGCGATTCGCGTGTAATTGCCCGGGAAGATGGCTCCGTCGGGATGACTGAAGTTGGGCGGTCTAGGATTAAACGGAACGTTATTCGCCGTCGTCGAGGTAGTGTCATCTCTGACGTTGATGTTGGCCAGGCTTTCGCTGCACGACGCGCCCATGGCCTTGTAATTGGTAAACGCCATTTTCATACCCGGTGTAGTGGTCGCTCGATTGGTGAAGAGCTGATTCGGGTTGCTCTGGCAAACGAGGGTGTTGATCGAAGTGTCGCGGGCCTCGTTAACCGCTGTGATTTCACGGCCGTTTTCCGTGGCATCGGGATTGTTCGGAGTCCTTGAATACGGGTCGTAGTTCTGCCTCTTCAGAGGAGCGCTGAGACGATCGTATAAGGGCTGATACTCCAACTGCGGAAGGATGTGCACCAACCAGCTAAACCCCCGGACGTCTTTTGAAGCGCTGGGTGTAACTTGCAGTGCGGCGGAAGGCGGGAACTTGTTGTTGTGCAGGGTGGCATAGGTGTGTAAAGCGATGCCAATCTGCTTCAGGTTGTTACTGCACGACGCGCGTCGTGCCGCTTCGCGGGCCGCTTGGATGGCCGGCAGAAGCAAGGCGATCAAGATGCCGATGATGGCAATCACCACCAGCAGTTCCACGAGGGTAAAACCTCGTTTCTTCGGAACTCGGTTCATGAGAACACCTCCATAAAGGGATAAAAAGGAATGAGAAAATTGCCTGCAACGACATTCGCTGCAGATGGGCAATCCCTGGGAAATGACGGAAATAATACCAATTATTTTCAAACTCGGCGGAATGGATTCACACCAAAGCGAAAACCATGCCAAAGATTTCCGTAAGCAGTATTCCCGCGTCCATGTTAATTCTGCTTACAGGCCGCACAATGACTTCCCGAGAGGCTTTCCGAGGAAAGCCACAGCCACTATTCGTTCTATAAGCGCAGGGATCTGTTATTTTCCCAACCGCACTTGATTTTAACGCTTCCCCCCCCGTCCTGTCAAAGATTTTGTGTTGATTTTCCTAAAAAACCATACAATTTCTGTGAATGATGCAACCTATTTGGGTGGGTGTCATTACTTTATTTAGGGTTGACTTTCTTCCGCCGTGCAATCCATTTTTTTATCGTACTTTTTCATGGTTTCGTTTCTTCCTTTTTGGCGTACTTTTCTCCCAAAGGTTTTTCACACGCTGAATGCACTTGTTCTATCAAGAGAACAGGTTAAACTCGACGTTCGAAACCAGTAAATCGGGTGGTGGGATCAAGGAAAAAAGTTTTGTGTCGAGCAGGAAACTCCTCCTTCCGATCTCCGATTTTCATCCCTTGATTTTCAATCCATTAATGGTTGACCTCCGATGCCTGCCTTGCTGACCCTGCTGACCGGCCCACCACAGAGCGGTAAAACCACCGCCCTTTTAGAGCGTTATCGTCGGCAGTTGGCGGAAGGCCGACCGGGAGAAGCGCTCTGGCTTTCTCCGACGTGGCGGGCTGCCGCCGCCGTGAGGGATCGTATTCTGGACGGGGGAATAGTCGGTTGTTTCCGGCCGGGGATCATGACCTTTGCCCGATTCGCCCAGGCCGTGCTCGACGCGGCGCCGCTGCCGATTCGCCCCTTGTCGCAGGCCATGAAGCGTCAGTTGGTCCGCCAGATTATCGACACGCTTCTCCATCAAGGCTGTCTTCACCACTTTCGGCCCATCGCGCAGACCGGCGGACTGGTCGATTTGGTTTGCCAATGGCTCAGCGAGTTGAAACGATTGGAGATCTGGCCGGAGCAATTTCAGCAAGCCTGTCAGGCCCGGGGGCAAAGTGAGAAGGACCGGGAACTGTTCGAGATTTACCTTGCCTATCAGCAGGCTTTACGGGAACACCATCTTTATGACGCCGAGGGCCGGTTCTGGTCCGCCCGCGACCGGTTGAACAAAACAGCAACAGAAGGGGACAGTCCCAATTTTGCCGACCATGCAAGCATGGTGCCCGAAAAATTGGGACAGTCCCCGCCCCCTTTCGAGGCGTTGCGTTTCGTGGTCGCCGACGGCTTTACGGATTTCACCCGCACGCAGCACGAAATATTGGAACTCCTGGCCGGTTGGGCCGAAGAGATCGTCGTCAGCCTGCCGCTGGAGCCGGCGCCGTGCCGCGCAGACCTGTTCAGCAAGCCGCTGAATACTTTGGCCGAGTTGCAGCGCCGCCACGCCCGGTGCCGGCTGGTCGAACAGCCGCGCATGGGTGCCACTGCCGGCTTGTCCGGCAGTGCGGGCATCACGGTTGGGCAAGCCAACCGTGGCACCCGTGCCATTCCATCGTGGCCGGCCTTGGCTCACCTCGAGCAGCGGTTGTTCACTGATCCACGGCGGGAGCAAAGGGGGACAGGCCCCCTTTGCCGGAACGGCCCTTCGGGTGCTTTGTACAAAGGGGGCCTGTCCCCCTTTGCTCCCGCTGATGCCCCAACCACCGCGGGCCTGGAAATCCTCGCTGCCGCCGGTCCGCTGGGCGAGTTGGAAATGATCGCCTCGCGGATCAAGCGGCTCCTGGTCGAAGGGCTTGCCCGGCCGCAGGACGTAGCTGTGGTTTTCCGCACGCCTCAGGATTCGGCCGGTCCGGCCGGCGAGATTTTTGCCCGATACGGAATTCCCGTGGCCTGGCAGCACGGACCGACTTTGGACCGCAGTCCGTTCTTACGGGCGTTGGCGGCCCTGTTGCGTTTGGATCTGGAGGATTGGCCTTTTTACGCCCTGTTGTCGGTTCTGGGGAGTAATTATTTTCAGCCCGATTGGCCGGAGTGGGAAAACGGCCGGTCGGCGATTCTCTTGACGCGCGCACTTCGCCAATTGCAGATCCCGCAGGGCCGGCAGACCTGGCGGGGGCAACACGCCGTGTTGGAGAGGCTGGCCGCCGCCTTCGACGCCCTGCCCACCCGGGCCACTCTGAGCGAATGGGCCGATGCCTGGCGACGCCTGGCCGAGGAGACGGGGATGTTCCGCGCCTGGGAGCACGGTCAAATTACCCAAGCCGAGCCAACGCCCCGCGACGGCGGCCGCGGGGGTGAGGAATTTGACGCCCCTACCCCCGGGATTGCCATCCAGGGGCGTTTGGAAGAGCCGGCGCTTTTTTCTGATTTCTCCGCTTGGGAACATCTGAAGCACGTCGTCGACGGCAGCGCCAAGCTTGCCCGATGGCTTGATCGGCGCCTACCGGAGCTTGACCGCCGCCAGGCCTATCAGGCATTGGTCGATATCTTGGGCAGCGATCGGTTGCCGGTCGCGGAAGACGACGGCGGCCGGGTGCGGATCCTTTCGGCCGACAGCATCCGCGCCTTGCACGTGCCCTACGTCTTTCTGGCCGGCCTGGCGGAGAAATCGTTCCCTTTACCCGACCATGACGACCGCCTTTATTCGGAAACGGAGTCGCTCCGGCTGATTGAACAGGGCCTGCCGCTGGCGAACCGGACGCAACGCAACCGCGACGAAATGCTGTTGTTTTACGAGGCGGTCACCCGGGCGACCAAGGGCTTGTATCTGAGCTACCCGGCCTACAACGAAGCGGCGGAGCCGCTTTCTCCCAGTCCCTTCCTGATCGAAGTGGAGCAGGCCTGCGGAGCCACGCCGATCGCCTGCCGCCGGGCCGACGATTTCCGCCCGCTGCCGAAGACGGAATCCCCGCTCTGCCCGGCCGACTTCCGCGTGCAGGCGATGGCCCGGGCCCTGGAGGGAGACGCCTCGTGGCTGGCTGCGCTGTTCGGTCGAACGTCGAAGGTCGAGGGTCGAGAGTCGGGGAACGTAGAGAAACAAATATCGACCTACGACCTACGACCTTCGACTTCCAACCTCCGGGCCGGCCTGGAGACGGCGGTTCTCCGGCAGGACCGGCGGTTCGGACCGGCCGACGGGGTGTTCTACTCACCGGCCGCGCAGGTTTTTTTACACCAGGAATACTCGCCGCAGCGGACCTTCGCCGCCACCGAATTGGAGCGCTACGCCGCCTGCCCTTTCTGTTTTCTCCTGGAGCACGTACTGCAAATTACTCCGCCGGAAGACCTCAGTTTGCAGGCGGACGTGCGCCGGCGGGGGGAGATCGTGCACGAGGTCCTGGCCGGGTTCCATCAACGGGTCAACCAGGCGTTGGGCCGGCCGGGTTCGCCCGCGGAACTGGAGCCGCCGGCGTTTACGGAGTTGATGGAACACGCCTTGCAGGCCGCCGCCCCTTCCGCGCCGGGCGGTCCGCTGGCCGCCGCGCTGGCGGAGATCGACCGCCGGCTGGCGGCCGAGTGGCTGGCGGATTACCGCGAGCAAAGCGGGCGGTACGACCGTCTTTGGAAGGACTGCCAGGCGCCGCTGGTTCCCGAGTTTTTCGAGATCTCCTTCGGCCGCTCTCGCCACCGCAGCACGACCTGGGCGGTGGACGAGCCGCTGGTTTGCGAAACGCCCCAGGGGACCATCCGCGTCGCCGGGCGGATCGACCGCGTCGACACCGGCCGCGTGGCGGATCATGCCGTTTTCAACGTGATTGATTACAAAACTGGCCGTTCGGCCAAGTTTTCCAAGGAGGCGGTCCTCCGCGGCACGGCCTTGCAGCTTCCGCTCTACGCCATCACCGTGCCCGAGCTGTTCCTCGTCGACCGCGACCCCCTGCCGTGGGAGGCCGGCTACTGGATCGTCAGCAACGGCGGTTTCAAGTCGCGAAGCAGCTTGAAAATGTATCAGCAGACCCCCGACGGATTCGGACCGCTGCCCGATTGGGAAGAGATTCGCCTCGCCCTGCGGAGTGTTATCGGCGGTCTGGTCCGCAACCTGCGGCAAGGCCGTTTTCCGGTCTTCAACCTCGACGAGAAGTGCACCTCCCATTGTCCCTACCGCACCGTCTGCCGGATCGGCGCGATCCGTTCCCTGGAAAAAACTTGGAATCCCCCCGGCGAAAACCCGGTGAGCACGCCGGAACCGTTGGCCCCCGGCCATTTGTCGGGGATCGTTTAACGGCCGCCGGAACGGCGGCCCTGAAAGGTAAGAAACGCAAAGGCCGCCGTTCCGGCGGCCGCTAAACAGTGAACCGCACCGCGACCAATGGTCACGGCTTTCCATCACATGAAGCATACGCCCCGCGAGAAAAAACCGATGTCCTCTTTGACCGATGAGCAAAGGGCGGCGATCCATACGCGGAACGTTTCGGTGGCGCTCTCCGCGGGGGCCGGGTGCGGAAAAACCTTCGTGCTGACCGAGCGGTTCTTGTCGCATCTGGAGCCGGACGCCCAAGGTGATTCCACGCGGTTGAATCAATTGGTGGCGATCACGTTCACCGAACGGGCGGCCCGGGAAATGCGCGACCGGATCCGCAACGCCTGCCGGCAGCGGTTGAAGGATGCCCCGGACGAACAGGCTCTCGACTGGCGGGAACTGCTCCGCGAGTTGGATTCCGCCCGGATCAGCACGATCCACTCGTTCTGCGGCGCGTTGCTTAGGACCCACGCGGTCGAGGCCAAGTTGGACCCCCGTTTCCGCGTCCTGGAGCAGGCCCCGGCCGAAACGCTTCTCTACGGATTGATCGAACAGGAACTTCGCCGCCGCCTGGGCGCCGCGGAAGAGCCGATTCTGGAACTGTCGGTCCGCTTCAACCCGGACCGGCTGCGCGAGATGATCGCGGAATTCCTGGACCGGCGGCACGAGATCGACTGGGCGTTTTGGCGGGACCAGACGCCCGACGCGCTGGCCGTCCGCTGGGAGTCCCACTGGCGCGAAACGTGCCTGCCCCGGCTGTTGCGGCAGTTGGCGGAGTCGCCGGAGGCCAAGGCGCTAGTCACAATCGCCGTGCAAGCGCCGTCGGCGCATCCGGTCATGCGGGAGCGGTTTGCGGCGCTAAAGGAACTTCTGCCGCAGTTGCCGTCCGCCGAAGATTGCGCTCCGGTCCTCGAACGGCTCCGTGAAGCCACCATGCTCAAAGGCGGCGGGACGAAGAAAGGCTGGCCGAGCGAGAGCCTCTACGAGGGCTATAAAAAAGCGGCCACCGCCTTCCGCAAAAGGCTTGACGGAGCTAAAGAACATCTGACGTTCGACGCGGCCGCGGCCCGATCCGTCGCCGCGTGGGGACTCAATCTGTTGCGGATCGCCGAAAGCGTCGCGGAGGCTTACACCCGGGAGAAACGGGACCTTGGCGTGCTGGATTTCAACGATCTCCTGATCCACGCCCGGGACCTGCTGGCCGGCCCGCAGGGGAAAGCGCTCCGGCAACGCTGGGCCAGCCACCTCCGCCTGCTGTTGGTCGACGAGTTCCAGGACACCGATCCGCTCCAGGTCGAGTTGGTCCAGGCGCTGTGCGACCACGACATCGCGAGGGGAAAATTGTTCTTCGTAGGCGATTTCAAGCAGTCGATCTACCGGTTCCGCGGGGCTAATCCGCACGTGTTCCGCCGGCTGCAAGACGACGTCCCGCCGGAAGGCCGGCTGCCGCTGACCCTGAATTTCCGCAGCCAGCCGGCGATTCTGGAGTTCGTCAACGCCGTGTTCCGCGAGCCGTTCGGCACTCAGTACGAAGAGCTCCACGCCCGGCGGCCCCAAGTCACGCCGACGCCGGCCGTGGAATTCCTGTGGGCGGAAGGTGGTGTGGAAAGCCGCGACCAGTGGTCGCGGGAAGAAAGTGACGAAACGGGAGTATCAAGCAACGCAACGGAGGCAGCGGGGATCGAGGAGGAGGACGACGCCCCCGCCGCCCAACGCCGGCGGCGCCGCGAGGCGGTGTGGATTGCGCGGCGGATCCGGGCGATGCTCGACGGAAAAGAGGAAATTGTCGTCGAGAAGGAATCGGAGAAGGCTGGTTCCCCCAAACCGCGGCCCGTGCAGGCCGGCGACGTGGCCCTGCTGTTTCGCGCCCTGACGAACGTGCAATACTATGAAGAGGCCTTGCGGCGCTACGGGATCGACTATTACCTGGTCGGCGGCCACGCCTTCTACGCCCAGCAGGAGATCTACGATCTGCTCAATCTGTTGCAGGCCGTCGAAAATCCCGACGACGCC
Source organism: Pirellulales bacterium (assembly GCA_016936015.1). GTDB lineage: Bacteria > Planctomycetota > Planctomycetia > Pirellulales > Thermoguttaceae > JAFGPV01. The sequence continues at coordinate 8,407 of JAFGPV010000068.1, read as the reverse complement.
CTAAGCCTGGCGGGCGTGCTGCGCAGCCCGTTTTTCAATCTCTGGGACGAGACGGTCTTCTGGCTGGCGCGGCATCCGGAGGGCCTGCCCGCGGGGCTGTTTGCCGATCCGCCCGGGGAAATAATCCCGGAACAGGCCGCGCGCGTCCGGTTCGCCGCCGTTACGTTGCAGGAACTCCGGGCGCTGAAGGACCGCCTGCCGATTGCCGCGCTCATCCAATGCGCGTTGGACTGCACCGCCTACGACGCCCTGCTGCTGGCGGAGTTCCTCGGCGAGCGGAAACTGGCCAATCTGAAAAAGCTGATCGACCAGGCGCGGAGTTTCGATCAGTCGGGCATCTTTTGCCTGGCCGATTTCATCGCCCAACTGAAGGACTTCGTCGTCCGGCAGCCCAAAGAACCGCTGGCCGCCACGCAGCCGGAGACCGCCTCCGTGGTCCGCCTGATGACGATTCATCAGGCCAAGGGCTTGGAATTTCCCGTCGTTTTCGTCCCCGACCTCGATCGCCGACGGCGAGGACCGCAAAAAACGGCGGTCTTTTCGCCCGCGTGGGGCCCCTTGGTTCCCGGCGGGAAGATCGTGGACGGATTCAAGTTGTACATGCAACTCGAACGGGAAGAAGACGCGGCCGAAGAGGTCCGCCTGCTCTACGTCGCCATGACCCGGGCCGCCGACTACCTGGTCCTCTCCGCGGGCCTGGACGACCTGGAAAAAATAAGCGGGCCTTGGCTGCGGCTCCTGGCGGACCAATACGACCTCGCGGAAGGCCGACCGCACGGCGCCGGTCCGCGGGTCAACGTCGTGCGCAGCGCGCCGGTTTTAGAAACTGCTCCGCCCGATGCGAAATGGCTCAGGCCGTTGGAAAAGATCCGCGCCGACGCGGACAAGTGCGCGGCGGAAGGGAAGATCCACCGGCCGAAAATGATCGCGCCGATCCCGCCCGATCCCAGGGGACGGCGGCAGTTTTCCTTCTCCCGGTTGACGGGGAAGATTGGGGACTGTCCCAATTTTCGCGCAGCGAAAATGGGACTGTCCCCTTCAGAGATAGGGGAATCGGGCAGGAAGCCGGTTGCCTTTTTATCCCTCGGCGACGACGAGCCTCCTCCCTTGGATCCCCGCGGACTCGGCTCGCTGGTCCATGCCGTGCTGGCCGAGGTGGATTTTACACGGCCGGATGATTGGGAGTCGATCCTGGCGCGTCATGCCGAGTTGCACCTGCGGCACGGCGAAGCCGATTTCCGCGAGCCGGAGGCGATGATTGCCCGCTTCCTCGATTCCGCCCGCGCCCGGCAGATTGCCCGGGCAGGCCGGGTCCACCGCGAGTTGGAATTCCTTCTGGCCTGGCCCCCGGGCAGTACCGACCCTCAAGCAAAATACATTCAAGGATACATCGATTGCCTCTATCAAGACGATGCGGGCGACTGGCATCTGCTGGATTATAAAACAAACCGCGTGACTCCCGAGAACCTGACCGATACGGCGGAGGCCTACGCCATGCAGATGCTCCTCTACGCCCTGGCTGTGGAAACGCTGCTGAAAGCCCCGCCCCGGGAAGTGGTCCTGCACTTTCTCCGCACCGGCGAGGAGTATTCGTTTCCGTGGGAAGAACAGTCACGGCGCCGCGTTGTGGAGATCGTCAGCGCTTCCCTCACGCCCTCACCCTAACCCTCTCCCAAAGGAAGAGGGGATGTTAAATATGATACATCCCTTCATCCTGCCCTTTGGCGCGTTCCAGGAGATTGGCCAGGGAGATGGATTGGAGTTTTTGGCGTTCCAGGGCGGCGACTTCCTGCCAGGTCTTCATCAGGACCTTGACGGCGGGGGAATCGGGCGAAGCGCTGCTGACCTGTTCGCGTTCCTGCTCGGCGCCGTCGATCACCTGGATAATCCGGTCCAGGGAGAGCTCCTGGGGCGGTTTGAGGAGTTGATAACCGCCGGCCGCCCCCCGAATGCTGGTCACCAAACCCGCCCGCTTGAGTTGGAGCAGAATCTGCACGAGGAACCGCGGCGGGACGCCGTGACGCTCGGCAATCCGCCGAATACGAACCGGCTCGCTCGAGCCGAAGTGGGCGGCCAATTCAATCATGGCAATGCAGGCATATTCGGTCTTCGCGGAGATCTTCATCACGAGCAATTGTATGCAGGTTACTTAACAATGGCAATATTCACATAGATTTCGCCCGAATTATCGCGTAATTCCGCAGCGGAATCGTTTACCCGGAGATAGAGCGTACCGGATACCCGAGGGGTGATTTCCGAAATCAGACCTACGGCAATCGGATCGAGAAAGGCCGAGGGCTGATTGGCGTCGGGGGCATCGGGCCGGACGGCAGCCAGGAGCCGGCCCAACGGCCGGCCGCGATAATACCGGATCGAGATGCCGCCCGGTTCCAGCGTGATTTTTTCGGGCAAGTTTTTCACGCCGGGCCAACAGTCCGGCCGGCAGTGTTTTTCCCACCGGCCGGCGGCGGTCAGCCGGTACGTGCGGCCGGCCTCCAGCCGATACCCGCTGCTCTGCCAGCCGCGGTCCGCGGCGACCTGGACACTTCCGCCCGTGGGAGGAAGCGGCCTGCCGGGCTGGAAGTCGATCGCCATCCGCGGAACGTCGTAGCCGTATTCCATGCAGGAGACGAACACCTGCCACTCCTCGGAAAGCTCCTGCCGGTCGGCGGCGAAGAGTTCGTCGAACTTCTGTTGGAAATGCGGATTGAGAACTTCCTTAGACAGTTGCCGGAAGCGGGCTTGATAGCGAGGGTGGCGGTCCAGCAGGGCGGCTACGGCCCAGGACCAGGCGTAGGCGGCCGTCTCCTGATAAGCGGCGGGCGGATATGCCCATACCACGGCCAGAGGCTTTGCCTGATATGCCGCAAAGGCGTCTTGAATGATGCCGATCCGCCCCCACTGCGGCGCCTCTTCGTTATGCCGGGGAAAATAGTTCAAACGCAGCTTGCCGTCCTGTACGGCGTGGGTGGAGAGCAATTCGGCCATGCCTTCCATGTACCACGAGGGACCGCAGGCGCCGAGCATCGTATTCATAAAACCGTGCGTCCCTTCGTGGAGCAGGAGGTGCCGGCGGTAATAGTCGCTGGGTTGCTCGTTGAGCCATAATTCATAATTGAGGGAGTAGCCGTGGGGATACGGCAGATCGTCGGGCAGCAGGCCGTCGGGCAGCAGGCCGGTCCGGCGAAACCGCTTGCGGTCTTTCATCAAAAAACCGGTCATCTTCCAGTCGGCTTGCCGGTCAGGATCGACGTGGAAGTACGCGCACCACTGGGGAAAGGCCTGCTCGAAGAACTCCGGCAGACGGTCGATCTCCGGCCCGGTCAGATCGGTGTAGAGCGTCAGACGCCGGCCGGTCAGTTTGCGGATGCCCTCGGCCGCAGCCTGCGCGTCGTCGATCGCCCGTGGAGGGACGTGCGGCATCATTCGCATGGCCGAATCAACCGGCTCGCTCAGCAGATCGCCCAGCGTCCGGTGCGGCGCGGCCGGCTCCCGGACGGGCGGTTCAACCGGCGGCGGTTCTTCCGCGGCAGGAGCATCCGGTTTTGCAGCTTGTTTCCGGGGCAGCGGCACCACCGGCACGTCCTTCTTCGTCATGCGCGGTCGGGAAGGACTTCGCGGTGCAGCCGCCTTTTTCTCCGGATTTCCTCCGCAACCCCACAGCAATCCGCTGAGCACGCAGAACGCGATTACATTGGTACGGAAAAATGACATGACGATTGGTACTGAAAAATGCAATTGCTCAACGCCCCGCGATGGCAATCGCGGGGGTGAGTTGCTGCCTTCCCTCCCCCCGGGATTGCCGTCCCAGGGCGTGGGGAGGCATGGATTCAGTGAAAGAAATATTATATCCTATCATCGAGGGCGCTACCAAGGTGATCCGATTGAGATAAACCGATGATTCCCGGACGTTTTCCGAAGCTCAATTTGCAATTTGCAATTTACAATTTGCAATTTGCAATGCTTATCCTCTGTGCGGGCTGTTGGTCCGCCAAGCCGTCCGAGGTGGTGGTGTACACGGCGTTGGACGCGGAATTCTCCCGGCCGATTTTCAAGGATTTTACGCAAAAAAACGGCGTGGAGGTCTCGCCCAAGTTCGACACCGAATCGACGAAGACCGTGGGCCTGGCCGAGGCGATCCTCGCGGAAGGCCGGCGCCCTCGCTGCGACGTGTTCTGGAACAACGAGATCCTCCATACCGTGCGGCTTCAGCGGGCCGGGCTGCTGGAGGCCTACCGCTGCCCGGCCGCCCAGGTTTTTCCGCCGGAATTCCGCTCGCCGGACGGGTACTGGCAGGGATTTGCCGCCCGGGCCAGGGTGCTGATCGTCAATACCAACCTTGTGCCGGAGGACCGGCGTCCGAAGTCGATCCTCGATTTGACCGCTCCGCAGTGGCAGGGGCGCTGCGGCCTGGCCAAGCCGTTGTTCGGCACCACCGCCACCCACGCGGCCTGCCTGTTTGCGGTCTGGGGCGACGCCAAGGCCAAGGAGTTCTTTACGCAGATTAAAAAGAATCAAGCCCGGATCCTTTCGGGCAATAAAAAAGTGGCGCAGGCGGTGGCCGCCGGTCAACTGGCCTTCGGACTTACCGACACCGACGACGCCCTGATCGAAGTCGAGAAAGGAATGCCGGTGACCGTGGTCTATCCCGACCAGGGACCGGACGGACTGGGCACGCTGTTCATTCCCAACACGCTGGCGATCATCCGGGGCGCGCCCCATCCGCAGCAGGCCCGGCGGTTGATCGACTACCTGCTCTCGCCAGCCGTGGAAACGAAACTGGCGGAAGGCCCCAGCGCACAAATCCCCTTAAATCCCAAGGTCCACGTCAAGCTCCGCACGGAGACCCCCGAAACGGTCCGGCCGATGCAGGTCGATTTCGAAAAGGCGGCGGACTGTTGGGAGGCGGCGGCTAAATATCTCCGACAGGAATTCACCGGCGGATAAGGGAGAGTCGGATTGTCAGTGTCGAGTAGCCGGCGGCTAACAGCCGCCGAGGAGACAAATCACCCACCGCTCGGCGGCTGTTAGCCGCCGGCTAGTAAACAAGACTTTCTTTGATGACACACAATCGAGAACGTGTTATTGGCATGAAAGAATCTCTTCTCGCCCAATTAAAACCCTTCGGTCAGGAACATCTGCTGGCATTTTGGGACCGGCTGGACAAGGCCGGTCGGACGGAATTGGCGCGGCAGATCGAGGCGTTGGATATGCCGCTTGTACAGCGGCTTTACGAGCGGCGCAACAATCGGAGCGACTTCCGCGCCCTGGCCGACCGGGCATCGCCGCCGCCGGCGATCCGCCGCAACGGGGCAAACAATCCCTTTACCCCCGAGCAGGCCCGGGCCCAAGGCGCGGCGGCGCTGGCGGCCGGCCAGATCGGCACGATCCTGGTGGCCGGAGGGCAGGGGACCCGCTTGGGATTTCCACACCCGAAGGGGATGTACCCGATCGGTCCGGTCTCGAAGCGGACGCTGTTTGAGATCCTGGTCGGAAAAATCGGCGCCGCGGCGCGGCGCTATGGCGTGCGGATTCCGCTCTACCTGATGACCAGCCCCGCCACCGACGCGGAGACCCGGGCCTTCTTCCGCGAACAGCGGCGGTTCGGCCTGCCCGAGGAGGACCTCTTCGTCTTTTGCCAGGGGACGATGCCGGCGCTGGACGAAGCGACCGGCAAGATTCTGCTGGAAACCCCCGGCCGCCTGGCGCTCAGTCCCGACGGTCACGGGGGGATGCTCGCGGCCCTGGCCCGCAGCGGGGCCTTGGACGATCTGGAATCCCGGGGCATCCGGCACTTGTTCTACTTCCAGGTCGATAATCCCCTGGTCGAGGTCTGCGGGCCGGAGTTCCTCGGCTATCATCTGCTGGCCGGATCGGAGTTTACGCCCCAGGTGATCGCCAAGCAGGATCCGCTGGCCCGGTTGGGAGTCGTCGTCCAGGTGGACGGGCGCCTGCAAGTGATCGAGTACAGCGATCTGCACGAGGACGCGGCGCGGCGGCGCAACGCCGACGGGACGTTGACCCATTGGGCCGGCAGTCCCGCCATCCATGCGATCTCCGCGGTCCTGCTCCGCCGTCTGGCCGGTTCCGCCGAAGGGCTGCCCTTCCATTACGCCCGAAAGAAAGTCCCCTACGTCGACGCCGCCGGACGGCAGATAACACCCGGGGAACCAAACGCGTTGAAGTTCGAGCGTTTCATCTTCGATCTGCTGCCGGCCGCCCGCAACGCGCTGGTGGTGGAGATCGACCCGGCGGAGGGCTTCGCCCCGCTGAAAAACGCCCCCGGCGCCGTGGAAGACACGGAAGAAATGGTTCAAAAAATGATGATCGCCCAGCACCGCCGCTGGCTCGAACGGGCGGGCGCCGACGTGGCGGAGGGCGCGGCGGTGGAAATCTCACCCCTTTATGCACTTGACGCCGAAGGACTGAAGCGGAAGATCGCTGCGGGCTTGCGGATTACGGAGCCGACGTACTTGCGGGAATGACGAAGGCCGAAGGACGAATGACGAAAGAAATCCGAATGCCGAAGGACGAAAAACAGCGTAGATTCGTCATTCGGATTTAGGTTTTCTTTCGTCCTTCGGATTTTGTCCTTCGTCCTTCGCAGGAGACGCCTCGACTTTTTCAGCCGGCTTCTTCTTTTGAATAACGTCTTCGCGGCTTAAGTGGATCTTCTTGTATTCGGCGTCGGAAATGATGTAGTACCAGTCGGCAAAGCGGCGGTTCAGTTCCTCGACGTGCTTTTTGCCCTGTTCGATCTTCCCGTTGTATTCGTCTTCCATCCGCCGGTTTTCCTTCTTGATCCGCTCGGTCTCGGCCTGCAGGGCCTTCAGGTCCACCGCGGGAACCTCCGCCTGCGTTTCCTTCTCCGCGGTGGGCGGGGCGGACGGCTCCTTTTCGGCGGCGTCCTTTACGGCCTTTTCGTTGGCCTTCTTTTCTTCCGGCGGGGCCTTGTCGGTGGCCGGGGCCTTGTCGGTGGCCGGCACTTCGGGCAGCGGCTCGTACTTCGGTTTTTCGATCGAACCCGGATCGAACTCCGCCATAACGAACAGGTAGCGGTTCAGGCCGCCGGCGTTCTCTTCTTTCTTATCCTCCTTGGCCTTCACGTCTTTTTTCGAGAGCATGGTGCTCGTCAGGGCGATTCCCCCGAAGCGGAGCACGTACACGACGCCGTCCTTCATCGTCACGCGGACCTCGCCGTCGTTGGAAAGCAGTTCCTGGCGGCGGTCCTTGCCGGTGGGGATGAGGTAGAATCCGCATTGGGCCAGCGCGGTTCTCCACTTGGCGTTTTTCATGATGTCTTTGGCGGCCTTCAGGTCGGCGCTAAGCTCCGACGGTTTGGGCGCCACGTCGACGATCTTCAAATCGTCCAGCGCGGTTTTCATCTCGTCCAGCTTGACCAGGTTAAGCTCCTCGTCGTCGGTCATTTTCACGTCGCGCCACTTGCCTTGCTCGGTGAACTCGCGGTCTTCGACGAGCTTCCAGCGCGGGTCCCCGGTGTCGTTGTAGTCCAAGCCCATCTCGGTCCGCTCGTAGAGAATTCCGTTGATCGGATCGACGGAATAATCGTGAATCCAGACTTTTTCCAGGTCCCAGGGGCTGAGCTGCAAGAGGTCCTTCTCGATCCAACGGTCGAAGTCCGTCGAGAGGCTGTCGGTCTTGACGTCCACCGTGTAAATGGCGGGTTTTCCGACCAGCCGGACGTAGCGCTGGCCGGGCTGGTTCTTGACCTCGTTGCCGATGATCAGCGCCATGAGCGGCCTGCCGGACTTGTCGCGCAACGTGACCCGGGTCCCCACGCCTTTCGCACCGGGGGGGAGTTTCTCGGGATCCGGATCGCGCACCCCGTAGATTTCCTGGTCCTGCTGGGCGTCGCCGGCCACGCCGAGAATCGTCAGGCCCATCAGGCTGGCGGCGGCCTGGGCCACCTGGTCCTTCGCGTCGGCGGGATAGTTGTCGTGCGAGGGGATCGACCACCGCGGTTTCCCCTTCACATCGACCTGCGCGACCTGGAAGGGATGAATCTGGCCGGTCTTCGCGTCGTATTCGACGATTTCCAGACTGGTGACCGCCAGGGGATCAAAGGATTTGACCAGCTCTTGGCCAATGACGTCGCTGGGTTTCTGAAAACTCTGCGTCGGCTGCAGGAAATAAGCGCCCAGAACAACGATGGCCGCGACGGCCACGAAGGTTAAGGTTTTGGAGAATTCGTTCATCATTCGTCCTCGTCAAATCGCGACGGGCGGTCGCGGCAAGGGTTTTGCGGATAATCTGGGGGGTGGTGATGTTAGTTGGGTATCAGATGGATCAAGTTGCATTGAATAGCCGGCGGCTAACAGCCTTAGGTTTACCCACAATTTTGATATTCAAAAATTGACGCAGATTCAATCATCGCTTGGAGTTTCGT